>NZ_JBHSDI010000011.1:0-247580 GCF_042651045.1 Marinobacter lacisalsi | reverse complement strand
AAGCCCAGGTTGTAATCACGCTGCGTGCGCTTCTTCCGGGTGGGAGTATCGTTGCCCATCTGCTCATTCTCCAGATGACAACGTATTTCAGGACGGGACACCGCACAAAAAAAGGCCGGGGCGTTGGCCCCGGCCTTTTCTGTACCGAACCGTCTGTTACATGTTCGGGTAGTTGGGGCCGCCGCCCCCTTCGGGCGTTACCCAGGTAATGTTCTGGGCCGGATCCTTGATGTCACAGGTTTTACAGTGGACACAGTTCTGGGCATTGATCTGGAACTTCTTGCCACTGCCATCTTCCGCTTCCACCACCTCGTAGACACCGGCCGGACAGTAACGCTGTGCCGGCTCGTTGTACTTGGGCAGGTTGTGCTCGATGGGGATCGACGGATCCTTCAGCTTCAGGTGAATCGGCTGATCTTCCTCATGGTTGGTGTTGGAGATAAACACCGAGGACAGCTTATCAAAGGTAAAGGTGTTATCCGGCTTCGGGTAGTCGATCTTCTTGCACTGGTCGGCCGGCTTCATGGTGGCGTAGTCGGGCACCGTGTCGTGGAACGTCATCGGTAGCGGGCGACGGAGAATATTCTGTTCCATAAAGGCAATGGCACCGCCGCCGATCTGGCCGAACTTGTGCATTGCAGGAGAGAAGTTGTGCTCCTTGAACAGTTCTTTATACAGCCAGCTGTTTTCGAAACGCTCCTGGAAGCTGGTAATTTCATCACCGTTCTTGCCTTCCTTGAGAGCCTCGAACACGGCCTCGGCACCCAGCAGCCCCGATTTCATGGCGGTGTGAGAGCCCTTGATCTTGGAAGAGTTCAGGGTGCCGGCGTCACAGCCCAGCAGCAAGCCACCCGGGAAGCTCATCTTCGGCAGGGAGTTCAGGCCGCCCTTGGTGAGGGCGCGGGCCCCATAGGAGACGCGCTTGCCACCTTCCAGATACTTGCGGTATTCCGGTTGGAGCTTCAGTCGCTGCATCTCATGGAACGGGCTGACATGGGGGTTACTGTACGACAGGTCGGTAATCAGACCCACGTACACCTGACCATTTTCCAGGTGATACAGGAACGAGCCACCGGTGGTGCCGGATTCGCTCAGAGGCCAGCCAAGGGCGTGAACGACCAGGCCTGGTTCATGTTTCTCAGGGTCGATGTCCCACAGTTCCTTGATGCCGATGCCGTAATGCTGCGGGTCCTTGCCTTCGTCCAGCTTGAAATCGTTGATCAGGCGCTTGCCCAGATGACCGCGGCAGCCTTCCGTGAACAGGGTGTACTTGGCGCGCAGCTCCATACCCGGCATGTAACCGTCTTTCTCGCCGCCGTCGCGGGCAACGCCCATATCACCGGTAATGATGCCCTTGACCTGGCCATCTTCGACGATGGTTTCTGCTGCCGGGAAACCCGGGTAGACTTCGACGCCCAGCGCTTCCGCCTGCTCGGCCAGCCAGCGGCACAGGTTGCCCAGGCTGATGATGTAGTTGCCTTCGTTGTGCATGCTCTTGGGTACGAAAGCATTCGGGATCTTGGTGGCCTTGTCCTGACTCTTCATGAAGAAGATATCGTCCCGGGTAACCGGGGTGTTCAGGGGGGCGCCACGCTCTTTCCAGTCAGGGAAGAGTTCGTTCAGAGCCGTCGGCTCGAACACAGTGCCCGCCAGGATATGGGCGCCGATCTCGGAGCCTTTCTCCACGACACAAACGGTCAGTTCTTCGCCGGCCTCCTGCGCCAGTTGCATGGTGCGACAGGCTGCAGAGAGACCCGCTGGGCCCCCGCCGACGATCAGAACATCAAATTCCATTGATTCGCGTTCCACGTTGGTCTCCTCAAACTTCTCATCAGTTGAACAGAAGGAATCTGGCACGTTCGGGTGCTGACCGAATTCAACCCAGGGCAGGGGGCGTGGGCCCCGCTGCTCGCAACCCTTCATGTGTTGTGCGCAGAACCAAACCTGCGGTTATCGCTATAGCCTCTCGGGCTGGCCCTGCACATGGCGAAAAACGCCTATGATACCGGACGGGCCGCCGTTTAACGACAGTGTAACCTGCTTTTTGCTCAGTTCA
The DNA here is from genome assembly GCF_042651045.1 of Marinobacter lacisalsi. Lineage (NCBI taxonomy): Bacteria > Pseudomonadati > Pseudomonadota > Gammaproteobacteria > Pseudomonadales > Marinobacteraceae > Marinobacter > Marinobacter lacisalsi. The sequence goes on along the minus strand of NZ_JBHSDI010000011.1, from coordinate 245,524 downwards.
AACGACCGTTTGAATGCGGAGTGTTTTTCTGGCATCTTGTTGTCCGCGCTACCGATTGGGCGCTTTCGGGGTAATGCCAACCGGGTAGCAAGCAAAGAGAACTGTAACATATTTTGCGGAACAGTGTTTCAAAAACGGGCGTTAAAGGGCCTTTCAGGGGGCAAAATCAGAACAGGTGCTGTCTTCCGGGGTGACCAAACCAATCCGGAACGCGCCACAGATCCGTACCAATACGGTATTGACTATTGACCCACCGGGTCTTTGCCGTCAGTATTATGGCGCCCTGACAGCAGGTCCAACGGAGTTTTTGCTGTTTAGATCAATGTTCGGCTGCAGCTCCCGTGCGGTCGAAGCGACAGGAATCATGAATACTCTGGTGTTGCCACGTTGGCGGATGTCGTCCCCGGCGGGCTGGTCGAGAGTTTTTTTGATTACGAGTCATTAAACCCATCGTAGAAGAACGAGGAATCTATGAAGGTTCTGGTCGCTGTAAAACGAGTTATCGACTACAACGTGAAGGTACGCGTCAAGCCGGACAACTCCGGTGTTGATCTTGCCAACGTCAAGATGGCGATGAACCCTTTCTGTGAAATCGCTGTAGAAGAAGCGGTTCGTCTCAAGGAAAAGGGCGTTGCCAGTGAGATCGTCGTGGTCTCCATTGGCCCGAAGGCTGCTCAGGAGCAAATCCGTACAGCCCTGGCACTGGGTGCGGACCGCGGTATCCATGTTCAGACGGACGAAGAAGTCCAGTCGCTGGAAGCCGCCAAGCTGCTCAAGGCCGTTGTCGAGAAAGAAGAGCCGAAGATGGTTATCCTCGGCAAGCAGTCCATTGACTCCGACAACAACCAGACTGGCCAGATGCTTGCCGCACTGACCGGCTGGGGGCAGGGCACTTTCGCTTCCGAGGTAGTTGTTGAAGGCGAAAAGGTCAATGTGACCCGTGAGGTTGACGGCGGTCTCATGACCCTGTCGCTGAACCTGCCTGCGGTGATTACCACAGACCTGCGTCTGAACGAGCCACGTTACGCTTCCCTGCCGAACATCATGAAGGCCAAGAAGAAGCCGCTGGATGCCACCACGCCGGCTGACCTGGGTGTTGAGATTGCGCCCCGCTTGGAAACCGTCAAGGTTGAAGCGCCGGCCTCCCGCAAGGCTGGTATCAAGGTGGAAGACGTAGCCCAGCTGGTCGACAAACTGAAGAACGAAGCGAAGGTGATCTAAATGAGCATCCTTGTATTTGCTGAACACGATAACAGCAGCCTGAAGCAGGCTACCCTGAGTGTCCTGGCGGCTGCCAAGGAAATCGGTGGCGATATCGACGTTCTGGTTGCCGGCGACAACTGCAGTGCCGTTGCCGAGCAGGCTGCCAAGGCCGAGGGCGTGAACAAGGTCCTGCTGGCTGAGAACGCTGCCTATGGCCACAACCTGGGCGAGAACCTGGGTGAGCTGGTTGCCGAAGCTGGCAAGGGCTACAGCCACATCCTGGCCGCTGCCGGCACCACCGGCAAGGACTTCATGCCCCGCGTTGCAGCCCTGCTGGACGTTGCCCAGGTTTCCGACATCATGGGCGTGGTGGACGCTGACACCTTTGTTCGTCCGATCTATGCCGGTAACGCCATTGCGACCGTCAAGTCCAAGGACAGCACCAAGGTGATCACCGTTCGCCCGACCGCATTCGACCCGGTTGCCGGCGAAGGTGGTTCTGCCTCCGTTGAGAGCCTGGACGTGGTCAAGGACGCTGGCGTTTCCTCCTTCGTGAGTGAAGAGCTGGCCCAGTCCGACCGTCCTGACCTGGCAAGTGCCGGTATCGTCATCTCCGGTGGCCGGGGCATGCAGAACGGTGAAAACTTCAAGATGCTGGAGCAGGTTGCCGACCTGCTGGGTGCTGCAGTGGGCGCTTCCCGTGCCGCTGTTGACGCCGGCTTCGTACCGAACGACATGCAGGTTGGTCAGACCGGCAAGATCGTTGCCCCGCAGCTGTACATCGCCGTGGGCATCTCCGGTGCCATCCAGCACCTGGCCGGTATGGGCGACTCCAAGGTGATCGTTGCGATCAACAAGGACGAAGAGGCCCCGATCTTCCAGGTGGCTGACTACGGCCTGGTTGCCGACCTGTTCGAAGCGATTCCTCAGTTCGAAGAGGAACTGAAGAAGGTTCTGTAACATCCTGCTTCAGAAAGAAAAAGGGGCGCTTGCGAGCGCCCCTTTTTTTATGCCCGGATAACGGAATCGGGCGTGGTTGTTGTGATCGGCTCTGCTATGCTGAAACCCTCTGAATGCTTATCCACCTCAACCTGCTATCGCAACTGACAGGAGATACCCGCATGGATCCCAGGTACGACATCGTACTTTTTGGTGCCACCAGTTTTGTCGGCAAAATCCTGACGCGCCGCCTGGCCGAACGACACGGCTTTGGTAAAACCGGGAAAGGCGAGGTCCGTTGGGCCATTGCGGGGCGTTCGAAGGCGAAGCTTGACCGCCTGAAGGACGACCTTGGCCCGGCAGCGGTGGACCTGCCCATGGTGATTGCCGATGCCGCCGATGAGGATTCCCTGGCGGCCATGTGCGAGCAGACCCGCGTGGTGGTCTCCACGGTGGGGCCCTATGCCCTGTATGGCGAACCGCTGGTGCGGGCGTGTGTCGACAGTGGTACGGATTACTGCGACCTGACCGGCGAGGTGCAGTGGATCCGTCGCATGATCCAGCTGTACGAGGAGCGAGCGAAGAGTACCGGGGCCCGCATCGTCCATTGCTGCGGTTTCGATTCGATTCCGTCGGACATGGGTGTATGGCACCTGCAGCAGGAAGCCGTGGCCCGGTTCGGGCAGCCCTGCGAACGGGTGAAAATGCGCGTCAAGGCCGCCAAAGGGGGGCTGTCCGGGGGTACCATTGCCAGCCTGATGAATGTGGTCAAGGAAGCCGCCTCAAACCCGGCGCTGCGCAAGGAGCTGGCCAACCCGTTCTCCCTGTGTCCTGCGGACCACCGGTCGGTTCAGCGCCAGCCCAACGTCAAGGCGGCGGAGTTCGACGCTGACCTGGAATCCTGGGTGGCCCCCTTCCTGATGGCGGCCATCAACACCCGCGTGGTGCATCGCTCAAACGCCCTGCTGGAAGCCCCATACGGCACTGAATTCCAGTATGACGAAGCCATGGTTACTGGCCGTGGCTGGAAAGGTCGTGGGCGGGCACTGGCCATGGCCGGAGCCATGGGCGGTTTTACCCTGGCAACCGCTATCAAGCCAACCCGCTGGGCACTGGAACGGTTTGTATTGCCCGAGCCTGGTGAAGGCCCCGACCAGAAAGCCCAGGAAAAGGGTTTCTACGATCTGCGCTTTATCGGCACGACCGAGGGTGGCCAGACCCTGACCACGAAAGTAACGGGGCAGGGCGACCCGGGTTATGGCTCAACCAGCCGGATGCTGGCCCAGGCAGCGGAATGTCTTGCGTTCGATGTGCCCAAAGAGACCGCCGGGGGATTCTGGACACCGTCGAGCCTGATGGACGGCGACCTGCTGAAACGGCTGCAGGCAAATGCGGAAATGACCTTCGAGGTGCTGTCCGAAAGCTAGCGGGCTGGAAGATCGAGGTCAATCCTTTGGTCGGTGGCGGGTATTGCATCGGTACTATGAGCTGAAAAGATACAGGTCCGGTTCGCCAGCCAGGGCTCGATCCGGGCCTCGATCTGCTCGCGGGTGTGGCTGTCTACCCCGGTAAACGGCTCGTCCAGCAGCAACAGCCAGCCGGGGCGAAGCAGGGCCCTGGCCAGCGCGACACGTCGTCTTTCGCCACCGGACAGCAATCGGCCCTGGTCGCCAATCCAGGTGTCCAGCCCGTGGGGTAGCCTTCCCAGCAGGTCCGACAACGCGACCGCCTCCAGCACGTCCATCAGTTCCTGATCGGAAGCCTCCGGTTTCGCCATGGCCAGGTTGGCCCGCAGGCTGTCGCTGAAGAAGTGCGTGTTCTGGCGGAGATAGCTGACGCAGCTTCGCCAGCCCCCGAGTTGCGACGGCGTGACGCCTTTGCCGGCCAGTTTTAGCTCCCCCTCAATGGCGGTGCCTGCCATTCCCGCCAGGTGGTCGAGCAGCGTTGACTTGCCTGACCCGGACCGTCCGACAAGCGCCAGTCGCTGCCCGGGCGGTAGTTGCACGGTGACAGGGTTGAACAGGGGCTCGCCATGGCGAATGGCGGCCACCGCTTCCAGGGTGATATCGCCGGGGGCCGGTGGCTCGGCTTCCGGTCGGGGCTCGCCGCCCTCACCGTTCAGCCGGGACGCGGCCCCTATGGTAGCCCCCAGGCGGCCAAAGGCAGCCGGCAGGCCAGTGAAGGCTTCCCCCAGCCCGAGTATGGCCAGCGTGAACAGCAGGGCTACCGGACCACTGAGATGGCCCCCTCGCCAGAGGTCGAGGCCAGCCCAGAGTGCCAGCAGCACCGCGAACTGGATAGCCATCAGGGTAATACCGTTGGTGATGGCGGTACGGCTCTCGGTGGTCAGCTTCAGCTGATCCAGGCCCCGGCTTTCGGCAAGCAGCTGCCGGGTTTCGCTGGTCCAGCGATGGGCGCCCTGCAGCTCACCCATGCCCTCGATGGCGTCCACGAACCGACCCCTGAGAGCCTCCTCCCCGAAACCCTGGCGTTTGCCCGGGCCATGGGTGAACAGCGCCAGCAGGTACAGTACCGGCAGTAACAGCAGCAGGGGCAACAGTGACCAGAGCATCAGCGGGGCAACCGTTGCCAACACCACGGCCAGGATTACCAGGCCCGCAACCGCCATTGCGGGCGGCGCGACCAGCTGAAGGTAGAGCGTATCCAGGGTATCGATGTCACGGGTCAGACGGTTAAGCCAGTCGGCGGCTCGCCGGCCCCCCAGGGTGCCCGGCGCCGCTGCCGCAAGACGCCCGAAGAAGACCACGCGGATATCCGCCAGCAGGCGTAGCACCGTATCGTGGTTATAGAGCCGTTCAACATAGCGTGAGACCGTACGGGCAAGGGCAAAGAAGCGGATGCCGCCGCCTGGGGTGTAGATGTTCAGGTGGGCATTGACCCCGGCGGCCATCAGTAACCCGGTCAGCGCCGTGGCGGTGATAAACCAGCCGGACAGCGCCAGCAGCCCCACACCCGCCAGAATCGTCGCGAACATCAACAGGCCACCGATCATCAGCCGTCGCCGATGGGCCGATAGCAGACGGAACCACGGCCAGAGCTCACCCATGGAGCAACCTCCCGTCACTGAGCGACAGCCGGCGATCGGCCGTATCCCTGAACGCCGGGTGATGACTGGCAATTACCACGGTGGTGCCCCGCTGCCGAAGGGTTGCGATGGCATCAATCACCTGTTGCTCACTCTGGGCGTCCAGACCGGCTGTAGGCTCGTCCATCAGCACCAGTCGATAGTCGGCCAGGAACAGCCGTGCCAGGGCCAGCCGTCGGGCCTGGCCGCCGGAGAGCCCCGCGCCACCTTCCTGTATACGGGTATCGAGGCCATCGGGGCGTTCGCTGACCAGCGACTTGAGGCCGACCTGTGCCAGCGCGGACAACAGTTGCTCGTCCGCGGCATCCGGCGCCACCAGCCGCAGGTTGCCGGCCCAGGTGTCCTGACGGATAAAGGGCGTTTGCCCCAGCCAGCCAAAGGGCTCACTGCCGGGAGACCGGCCAAAGGTATGCACCGCCCCTGCGGAGGGCGCCAGAAATCCGGCCATGATGTTGAGCAGGGTGGATTTGCCACTTCCGGAGGCACCCTCGAGCAGTACCAGCTCTCCCGGCTGAATGCTCAGGGAGACATCGGCCAGACCGGTCCGCCCATCATCAAAGGTAACGGTGAGGTGGTCGATCCGGACCGCCTCGTCAGGGCTGGCAGCGTCGCCTACAGGCTTGTCGGCGGATTCGTACGGTTCGCCGTCACCCAGCCGGGCACGTAGCTGGGCCGCGGCGCCCAGGGCGGTCGCGCGGTCGTGGTAGTGCTGGGCGAGCTGCCGCAGGGGCTGGAAGAACTCCGGTGCGAGTAGCAGGACGAACAGCCCCGAGAACAGCGTCAGTTGCGGCGAGGGGCCATACTGGATGTAGCCCAGCAGGCCAAAGCCGATGTAAATCGCGATGACCGCAATGGCCACCGAGGCAAAGAACTCGAGCACGGCGGACGACAGGAAGGCAACCCGCAGGGTTTTCAGGTTAATGCGCCGATAATCATCGGTCGCTGCTGCAATATCCGCCGTGGCGGGCGCCGTGTACTGGAACAGTTGCAGTGTGGTCAGGCCCCTGAGCCGGTCCAGGAAATGGCCGGACAGACGCCCGAGGGTTTCCATGTGTTGCTGGTTCAGCTTCTCCGCCCCCATGCCGACCAGTGCCATGAACAACGGGATCAGCGGGGCGGAAAGCAGCAGGAACAGGGCAGCCAGCCAGTCCAGCCACAGCACCGTTGCCAGAATCATCACCGGCACTGACACACACAGGATCATCTGGGGCAGGTAGTGGGCGTAGTAGCCGTGCAGGGCCTCCACCTGGTCGATCCATTCCGATGCCAGGGTGCCGGAGGATTGCCGCGCAAGGCGGGCCGAACCAAGCCGCCCGAACCGTTCGAGGAGATCCTCGCGGAGCCGGGCGCGAACCTCATCGCTGGCTTGCGCCGCAAAGCGGTTCTGACCGGCAATGGCGGTTGCCCTCACGCCAATGGCGACAACGACCAACAGGGCAACCCACAGCAGATTGGTGGCGCCGGAGGACTCAACCAGAGCCGCATGGGCAATCCAGGCAATACCGGCCAGCTGGCCTATGGTCGCCAGGGCCGCCAGTGATCCGGCCAGGGCGGCCCGCCGGATGTGGGGAAGGGCAGGACGCTGGCGTTCTTTCAGCCAGCGCGCTGCCTCTCTGCCGGAAGGCTGTGACACTAATGGTATCCCGCGTCAGCCCGCACCTTGCCCCGGAACACCCAGTAGGTCCAGGCGGTATAGCCCAGTACCACCGGGATCACGAACAGCAGACCCAGCAACAGGAACAGCTGTGAGCCATAGGCCGACGATGCATCCCACAGGGTATAGTCCGGCGGCACCACGTAGGGCCATTTGCTGACGATGAGCCCGAGATAGGTAAAGATGAACAGCCCCATGGTGGCCACGAATGGCATGCCATCCTGGTGGCGGCGTACCGAGCGGAAAATGGTATAGGCGCAGACCAGTCCCAGGGCCGGGAATACCCAGATCAGGCTCAGGTTGTTGAACCAACGGTCACGGACGAACGGATCCACGAACGGCGTCCACACACTGATGATTATGAACACAACCAGCACGGCAATCAGCAGCGGAATCACCAGCCTTCGTGCCCATTGCTGGAGCCGGTCTTCCGTTTTCAGGACCAGCCAGGTGGCCCCCAGCAGCGCGTAACCGGCCAGCAGGCCCAGCCCGGTGAGAACCGTAAAGGGTGTCAGCCAGTCCAGGGCACCGCCGGTATAGACACGATTGGCGGTCTCGAAGCCCTGGATGTAGGCACCAACCACCACCCCCTGGGCGAAGGCCGCCACGGTCGAGCCGCCGGCAAAGGCCCAGTTCCAGAGGTAACGGGACGTGTTGGCCTTGAAGCGGAACTCGAAGGCCACGCCCCGGAAGATCAGCCCGGCCAGCATCAGGAAGACACCGATATACAACGCCGGCAAGAGGATGGAATACACCAGCGGGAAGGCTGCCAGCAGCCCGGCGCCGCCAAGCACCAGCCAGGTCTCGTTGCCGTCCCACACCGGGGCCACCGAGTTCATCATGATATCCCGGGATTCTTCATCCGGGGCGAACGGAAACAGGATGCCCACGCCCAGGTCGAAACCGTCCATCAGAACGTACATGATGACGCCAAATCCAATAATAAATGCCCAGATCAGGGCCAGATCAAACAGTTCCATTTCAGTACCCCCCCTGACGGACAATGTCTTCATTGAATTCGAACGGAACGTGCGCGGCAGACATGGGGCGCTTGGGCCGGTCGGCCTCGTTGGTATCGTCCTTTGCCTCCAGACCGTCATGCAGAACCCGCATCAGGTAGTAGACGCCTGCGGAAAACACCAGCGCATAGACCACGATATAACCGATCAGGGTGAACAGGGCCATGCCACCGGTCAGTGAAGGGGTGAGCCCTTCGGCCTGGGTCATCATGCCGTAGACCAGCCAGGGCGCACGGCCCACCTCGGTCACAAACCAGCCGGCCAGAACCGCCAGGAACGGGGTAAACGACATCAGACGCAAGCCGTGGAGGAACCAGGGGGTTTTGGCGAACCGGCCCCCGGCACGCAGCACCAGGCCTGCCACCGCAAAGGCGATCATCAGGAAACCAAGGCCCACCATAATGCGGAAGGCCCAGAACACGATGGCCACCGGGGGCTGCTCGGCTACCGGCGCCTGGTCCAGCCCCGGTACCTCGCCGTCGAAGTCGTGGGCCAGAATCAGGCTGGCCAGCCCGGGAATACCCATTTCCAGATGGTTGGTCTGGTTGGCCTGATCGGGCAGGGCGAACAGCAGCAGTGGAACATTGGTGCCGGTCTCCCAGTTACCTTCCATGGCCGCAACCTTCACCGGCTGGTGTTCAAGGGTATTCAGGCCGTGGAAATCCCCGATAACGGCCTGTGCCGGCGTCATCACCAGCAGCATCCACAGGCACATGGAAAGCGCCTTGCGGTTGGCCTCAACTTCCCGCCCCCTGAGGAGATACCAGGCGCTAACGCCCGCTACAACAAACCCGCCGGTGAGGAACGAGGCCATCACCATATGCACAAAACGCCAGGGGAAGGAGGGATTGAAGATAGCCTCGGCCCAGGAAGTCACCTGGAACACGCCATCCTGGAACTCCACGCCAGCGGGGGTCTGCATCCAGCTGTTAGCCGAGAGTATCCAGAAGGACGAAATAAAGGTTCCGAAGGCAACCATTATCGCAGCGAACAGGTGGACCCCCGGAGGTACCTTGTCCCGACCGAACAGCAGTACGCCCAGGAAGGCTGCTTCCAGGAAGAACGCCGTCACCACCTCATAACTGAGCATGGGTCCGAGAAAGTTCGCCGTTGCCTGGGAAAAGTTTGACCAGTTGGTACCGAACTGGAACGACATAACAATGCCGGACACCACACCCATACCAAACACCACCGCGAATACCTTGGTCCAGAAAGTGGACAGTCGGGTCCAGGCCGGGTTTTCGGTTTTGAACGCAAGGCCTTCCAGTGCTGCGATATACGAGGCCAGGCCAATGGTAAACACGGGGAAAATTGCGTGGAAGGAAACCACGAACGCGAACTGGATCCGCGATAGCAACAGGGGGTCAAGCTCCATAAGGAACCTCCGGTAACCACAGTGATGGTGAAGATAACCTCCACCCGGGCTTACTGCCTCTCGTTTGTGCGGTTTTTGTTAGTACCGGCAGATGGTTATGATGCTACTCTCAAGACAGCATATTACCAATGGGGCGGAATGTCGCACTGCTTGTCCTAAATCAAGTATGGAGAACATCTTGGGATTTTACGACGATCGTGTCCTGCCACACATCATCGACAAGGCCTGCTCTGTTGGCCAGGTCATGAAACTTCGCAGCCAGATCGTGCCCCAGGCCACGGGCACGGTACTGGAAGTTGGTATGGGCTCAGGCACCAATCTGGAATTCTACAACCCGGACAGGGTAGACCTCGTCTACGGCCTGGAACCCTCCGAAGGCATGCGCCGCAAAGCCCGGGACAACCTCCAGCGCTCACCGGTGCCGGTCCAGTGGCTCGATCTTCCGGGTGAAAAGATTCCGCTTGCCGACAACAGTGTAGACACGATTCTGCTGACCTTCACACTCTGTACCATCCCCGATCACCGGGCAGCGCTGGACCAGATGTGGCGGGTACTCAGACCGGGTGGCGAGCTGCTGTTCCTGGAACATGGCGAGTCGCCGCACACCGGCATCCAGAAGTGGCAACACCGGATCACGCCGGGCTGGAAAAAGATAGCCGGCGGCTGTCACCTCAATCGCCCCATCGACAGCCTGATCCAGGGGGCGGGATTCACCATTTCAGAGCTGGCCAACTTCTACATGCCAAAGGCCCCCAGAATCGCCGGCTACCTGTACCAGGGCAGGGCGCACAAGCCCCTTTAGTGGAACTGTGACGCCTCAGCGCCGCGCCGAATTGCGTTGCGCGCCACGGCCTTATACAATCCGGGCCTTCAATCGCCCTCCGATCTGCCCGGGTGGTGAAATTGGTAGACACTGGAGACTTAAAATCTCTTGACCGTTAGGTCGTGCCGGTTCGAGTCCGGCCCCGGGCACCATTTATATCAATAAATTAGAGCAATATCAGGTTTCCATCCAAGAACATAGTTACGTTGTTTAGACGTACTGTAGACGAGTCGACAGTCTATCGTTAGGTGCAGCGGAAGTCGTGCTGAAGGTAGACGGGGACTGAACATCTCGATCAAGGTGACGATCAGTCCATTGGCGAGTCTGTCGTGGTCTTTATGCAAGACAGACGGTAGACGATTCCATTTGCAGTTAGGCAGTATTGAATTTAGTTACTTGCTGCATATAGAAAAAGGCCTTTGAAGATGTCGAACAAAAAATGCGAGCCCTGGCATGAGTTCTGGGACGACCGGTGGGAGGCGTACCGCGATTTTTTCCAGTTAATTATAGTACGCTACCTAATAATATGGTTCTCAGTGGTACCGGTCGTTGCGGGAATAGTTTCCCAATTACCTAGCCCTCTTGTAATTGAATTTGCCAATGTGACTCATGAAATCGAACTAATTATGCCTTTTAATTGGCAATTAATGTGGCTGTCTTCTTTGTTTTTCGTTTTCGCTTTGGCTATTTACAAAATATTTTGTCCGAAATTTATACAGGAATATAACAATTTCACAGACTATAATTCATTTGGGCATCATCCACGCTGGCTTGTATGGCAGGCACATAAGCTGCTAAAAAAGCTAGATAATTGTAATAAGGAAAAATTCTTCAAAAGACTTTGGGATAAAGGTTATTTGGAAGAGGTTAAAAGGAAAGGTCTGGCGGAATTGTGTAAAAAGCCAATTGTTGCGAAAAAGGAAACGTTTATTGTTTTCAAGGTTAGCGGAATCGCTTATAGATTTGGAATGCCGACCAATAAGGTTGACCAAGAGAATGAACCTGAAAAAGATGTTTTTTATGAGATCTTTGGAAGATACTCTCAAAGTAAAAAGCCTGCTCGCGTAACTATAAAGCTATTTCTCTTGGTTAGTTTGGTATTGTTTTTGATCGTTGTTGGTCAACATGTCTGGAATGGTAGCCTCTTTGTTTGGGATTGGGCGCAAGGTTTTATTAATGAGGCCGTATAAGTATTACGCTGGATTAACTAGCCAGGTCGCGTTTTGCGCCACTCCATTAAGGCTTGATTCATATAATCGATGTCAATTTTCTTGTGAGTATTGTTTCGCCGCGACACGACAAGGTTATGGTCGTGGAGAGGCACTTCAGATTGGAAACCCTAAGGCCCTCAGAGACCGATTGAAAAGGGTTTCGGAAGGAATCATAAGCTCAGCGCTTGACGAACTAATTAGCAGGAATGTTCCTTTTCAACTTGGAGGTATGTCCGATCCATTTATAGAAAAAGAAAAGGAGCGCGGAGTAACCTTAGAATACTTAAAAATACTAAATGAATACAGCTATCCAGTGATAATAAGTACAAAAAGCGATCAAATTATTCAAAAGGACTACTTAGACGTTCTAAGTGGGGCCAATGTTTATGTACGCTTTTCAACGACCATAGTTTCCTCAAGCCTAAGAGAGAAAATTGACCGTGGATGTCCACCGTTAGGCGATGTTGGATTTGCTGCTAGCGTCCTTGCGAAAAGAGATATTCCCGTTTGCTTTAGATTTCAGCCTATCGTCCCTGGCCACGAGCAGAGTTTTGACGAAGTGTTTGACGTCGCAAAGAAGGCCAACGTCAAGCATATTTCGGCCGAGTACCTGAAGTGTCCGATTGATGCTAATAGGAATTTTGGGAATTCGTTGGTTAGTTATTTGGGAGGGAACCCGATTGGGTACTATAAAAAGTTAGGTGCAGAGAAGCACGGTCGAGAATACGTGCTTCCTCTTGAATACCGCGCTCCGTGGTTGTTGGAATTCGCTAGTAAAGCTAAAGATAACAGAATCACATTTGGTTTTGCAGACAATGACTTGTTGCTGCATTCTGATGGTCAATCCTGTTGTTCAGCTTCTGACCTGTATTTGAAACAGGCAAATTTTTTCACCGCTAATATTGTTTCCTTGGCTAAATCTAAGCAATACGGTGATCTGATATATTTCAGTGACTATCTTTCTCGATGGCTACCTGAGTCATCGGTTTCAACTTATCTCAATTCTACTGCTAGATTAAAATCACCGAACTTTAAAGAGAACCAGTGGCTGCAGTATCTGAGGGAGATGTGGCTTGGTAGATATGGTGTGTTCTCTCCAGACTTTTTCGATAGTATCGAGAAGACCAATATGACTGACGTAAACGGTCTACCTGTTTATGTAAAGAGGAAATCGGGTTTCGTGAAGAGTCTAGAAACTAACGCGTCGAATTGAATATATTTGAAGGAATAGTTCCGTTTGAATGAGCACAGAACTATAAAGGTTATGCAATAATATTTTCGAGAGAATATGCGAAATAAACTGATCAATAACCAATACAGAGATTTGATGGAAAGTTTAGCTGATCTTAATCAGAATAGTCGAAAGAGTGCCAGGCACTGGTAAAAGAAGGTTCTCGAGCCAGTGCATGTTACTCACCGCTGAAATGCGGCGATTCCACCAAAGCTCTGACGACCTCTGTTGTCAGGCTGGAAGCGAAAGCGCTCTCGGTGACGTTAACCGCGCCGCTGCCCTCGGTTCTGGCGTCTCCGAGCCAAGCCGTTTCTCGGGTGTCGGCATCCACCAAAACGATGCGGGCATGAGCCTGCCGTGAGAACGCGGTAAGTGCCATGGACGAGGATTGCCCGGTGACCTGATTGCCGTAGACGTTGGCACTGCCGAAGGTCTGGTAACCGATGTTTCGGGCAGAGGATTGGTCGGCGCCGGAGAGCAGAACAACCAGGGCCCCTATGTCTTTGTGGTTCAGAGCGGTGAAAACTTCGTCCGCCGGATGGCTGCGTGTCGGAGGAAACATTTGGTTGAACGGGGCGCAGGTAATGCCTTTGGACTGGAACTTCTCACAGATGCCACCCTCCAATCTGGCCGCCCGCTCAAGCCCGGCGCCCTCAGCAACGACCACCACGCTGTCATACTGCGAATCCCGATAGTCCGGGTCAGAGTACCCGGTGATACTGGTAGATGCACAGCCTGCCAAAAGCCCCGCCAAAACAACCGCAATCAGCCCTCGCATGAATCACTCCCTCCATGAATGTGAAGCAACCATAGCACAAAGCTACACGTCAGCCAGTTCTTCTTAGGTGGCAGGCGCTAGTTAAAAAGAGAGCTCCAACCAGTAACCTTGGTCACCGATTAAGGGCGGGGATTTCAGTCCAATCGGCGAGAATGCGCTTTTGGCGACAGGTTTTCTAGTAAATCAGCAGCTTAAAGAGTTACAGGCACTGGTCAAAAAGGGAACGTCGCCCGGCAACCTTGGGCGCTGACTAAGGGCAGGGAATGCAGTCCAATCGGCGAGAGTGAGCTTTTGGCGACAGATTCGGTGATAGATCAGTGAAATTCGCTGAATTCGTGGCACAGCTGGTCCCTGGCATCAGCCAGTAGAGTCTAGTTCGGGAGAGAAGGGAGCGTCAGGCCGCGGATCGTCGCCGGTCCAGGTGAGCCCGCCGGTTGTCGTGGTATCGGTCTTCGAATTCCGTGGCTTCGGCAAGCCATTCCTCGGTATTCATTCCGAGTCTTTTCAGGATGGGCGGTTGGTGTTCCGGAACGGGAAAGAGTGACAGGCGGGAAAGAGTGACAGGCACTGGTGAACGGGCACTGGTGAACGGGAAAGAGTGAACGGGAAAGAGGGGAAAGAGTGACAGGCACTGGTAAAAAAGGGAACGTCGCCCGGCAACCTTGGGCGCTGACAGAGGGCAGGGAATGCAGTCCAATCGGCGAGAGTGAGCTTTTGGCGACAGATTCGGTGATAGATCAGTGAAATTCGCTGAATTTGTGGCACAGCTGGTCCCTGGCATCAGCCAGTAGAGTCTAGTTCGGGAGAGAAGGGAGCGTCAGGCCGCGGATCGTCGCCGGTCCAGGTGAGCCCGTCGGTTGTCGTGGTACCGGTCTTCGAATTCCGTGGCTTCGGCAAGCCATTCCTCGGTACTCAGTTCGAGTCGCTTCAGGATCGGCGGTTGGTTTTCCTGTATCTGGCCGCGCTTGTCGGAATTGATGATTCGACCTGTGTAATCCACCAATTCCAGGTAGTCGTTCAGTGAGAACAGAATGCCGCGTTGCGGTTCGTGCCTGGCAGCCCCTTCGAAATTGAGTAGCGGTTTGAGGGGCAGGGGGAATTGCTTCAGGAAGAACTGTTCGCTCTGTGACTGGACCGCTTCTGCCAGATTGAATCTTGGGGCGATTCGTTCCTGGATACTGGTGTAGTCCGACGTCTCCGGCGTTTTCGCCATGTCGGCTCGCACCGGGTTCAGGTCCACGTAGGCCATGCAGCTGAGGAGGGCTTGCTCCGAGAGTAGTGCCTGGGACTTGAACCGGGATTCCCAGAAATGGCCCGTGCAATCATCCTCCCGGTTCGCCTCCCTGGCGATCGACTCGTTCAGGCACTTCATGAACCAGCTCAGATCCGTCAGTCGCTGTCGGTAAACGTCGATGGTTTGTTTGACGGAGCGTTGTTCGGCCTCATGTAATACATCTCCTGCCTGGTAGCGCTGGACCAACAGTGAGCCTTTAAATAGGCTGGTCCACCGGCCCAGCACCTCGTCGTCGCCCCAGCTTACGGCCTGCTCCGGGCAAAGCTTTACCACCAGGTGGTAGTGGTTGGACATAACGGCATAGGCGCAGAGGTCGATGGTGAATATGGAGGACAGTAACCGGATGCGCTGTTCGATCCACTGGCGCCGGTGCTCATAGCTTTGGCCTGTGTGGCGATCCACGCCACACAGGAAGGTGCGGCGAACACAGCGGGACACGATGTGATAGTAGGGCGTATCGGCAATAGAGATTTGTTGTTCTCTGGGGCGGGGCATGCTGATCCTTAGCAATAGCAATGAAGTCCATTTAGTATCGAACCAGCATTGGGTGACGTCTGCAAGAGTCGTTTCCCGCGTCGGTTCCAGACAAGGCCCGGCACGGAACTGATCAGCCTCGATTTCAGGTACCATTCACACCAGCGCTTCATCTCCAACCATCTTTCGATTGGGTAAGTTATGCAAAACATGCAACGGCTGATTGTCGCGGCGCTCGTCCTTCTGGCATGGGGTTGTGCGCAGGCAAAGGATGGCGAAACCTCGCTCGCTAAAGCGTGGTCCAATGGCTCTGTCATTGTCATGACGTTGGATGCTACACCCAGGGAAGCGGATGAAACTTATGGTGACTTCGCCTACTATCTGAATGAGTTTGCGGCGTCTGTAGAGGGTAACTGGGCATTCTTTCATCATGTTTCAGGTGCTGGTGGTACTGACTCGGCGCTGGATGTCCAGATGGCCATCAAACCGTATTCGGTTGTTGTCTTCCAGCGAGGGAACCCTCTGGCATACGTACATCAGGGCCCCATTCTGGAGCCACAGGTATATCAGTTCATTCAG
Source organism: Marinobacter lacisalsi (assembly GCF_042651045.1). Lineage (NCBI taxonomy): Bacteria > Pseudomonadati > Pseudomonadota > Gammaproteobacteria > Pseudomonadales > Marinobacteraceae > Marinobacter > Marinobacter lacisalsi. Next base: position 229,838 of record NZ_JBHSDI010000011.1, on the reverse strand, counting down.
CACCGTTTTGAAGATCGGGCGATGCCTGAGTACCTGCAGCAATTCAGCCCCATACCGGTAAACATTAGCGAAGTGCCAGGTACCGGACGTTTTCGAGTCAGCATCTCGCGATAGCTGGATACCAGTCAGTGAATTCTTAACGGGACAGTACCCTTAACCCACAGAACAGGAGGTCGACAATGGCGGAAGCATCACTCAAGGAACAACTGAGCAACGCGGTGAAAGAGGCCATGCGGAACAAGGATAAGCTCCGGCTTACCACCCTTCGCATGGCCCAGGCCGCGGTCAAACAGATCGAAATCGATGAACGCCGCGAGCTGGACGACGATGAGGTTCTGAAGGTACTGGACAAGATGCTCAAGCAGCGCCGCGATGCCGCCGCCCAGTACGATGATGCCGGTCGCGAGGAGCTGGGGGACAAGGAACGGGCGGAAATGGTGATTATTGAGGAATTCATGCCCGCCGCCCTGACCGAGGATGACCTGGACGCCCTGATCCGTGTGACCATCAGTTCAACCGACGCCCAGGGCATGCAGGACATGGGGCGTGTGATGAACGAGCTGCGGCCGCAGGTGGTTGGCCGGGTTGATATGGGCCACCTGAGCAAGAAGGTGCGGGCGGCCCTCGCAGGTTAATCTTTGTAGATCATCTTGCGGGTCATGCCGCCGTCGATGACAAAGTTCTGACCAGTCACGAAGCTGGCCTCGGGTGACACCAGATAGGCGACCATGGCCGCTACGTCGCGGGGTGTGCCGACACGGCCACTGGGGTGCTGCCCGTGATCGTCGCCTGACAGCGGGGCCTGCTCGGAAGGCGCATGGGCCTGCCAGGCACGGACATCGATCCAGCCCGGGCTGATGCTGTTGGCGCGGACATCCGGGCCCAGACTCACCGCCAGGGCGTGGGTCAGGGCGATCAGGCCGCCCTTGCTGGCGGCGTAGGCTTCACTGTCGGGCTCTGACTGCAGGGCGCGGGTGGAGGCCATGTTGACGATGCTGCCCCGGCTTTGGCGCAGGTGCGGCACCGTATGCTTGGCCATCAGGAAGGCGCCGGTCAGGTTGACGTCGATGCGCCGCTGCCACTGTTCAAGCTCAAGTTCTTCTATAGGCCCGGTGTCAGGGTCGGCGAGCCCCGCATTGCTGACCATGGCGTCCAGCCGTTTTCCCCATTCCACGGCTTCGGCCACGGCGGCGACCACGTCGGACTCCCGGGACACATCCATTTGAATCAGGTGCAGGTTGGCCGGATTGCCGAGGTCCTGTCTGCAGGCCCTGATGGCATCTGCATCCTGGTCGAAGACCACCACTCGCCAGCCCTTGTCCAGGAAATACGCGGCAATACCCTTGCCAATGCCCTGGGCGCCGCCGGTGATGAGTATGACCGGGAGTTGTTCTGTCATAGGTGCTGGCTCCTTGTAATCAGGCCCTGAAAATGGGGTCGGGCTGCCGAAAACAATACCATGCTGACGTTCTTCACGGGCCGGGGCAACCGGGCTGACTGAACGCCCACAAAAAAGCCCCGGCGGACCGGGGCAGGGCTTGTACAGACCGAGTTTCTTGTTGTTGCCTGTCAGCGGTGCCACATCCCTGTGGCATGCTGCTGAATCAGGCGAGAAGGCCGGGCAGGCCGCCGGTGCCGTGGCCGGTGTAGCCGAAGCTGTCGATGTTCACGTCCAGCATGTTGGCAATGGATACCAGCAGCTTGCTATGGGCATCGCCGCCGAAGTCGACATAACGGCCGGTTTGCAGGGCGCCACCGGCGTTGCCTGCAAGGATGAACGGCATGTTCCGATGATCATGGGCATTGCTGTCGCCCAGCTCCGAACACAGGAAGATGACCGTGTTGTGCAACAGGCTGTTGCCGTCGGTATCGGTACGGCTGGCCAGGTTTTCGATCAGGTAGCGGAACTGGCGCATGTGGTACTGCTTGTACTGAACAAACTTGTCCGCGGTCTCGCTGTCTCTGGCACCATAGTGGGAGGTGTCATGGTGGCCTTGGTCGATGCCTTCCACCCGCAGCGGGCTGACCGGGTGGGACCACATCAATGAGGCGACCCGGGTCATGTCACAGGAGAAGGCTTCGGTAATCAGGTCCATCTGCAGCCGCCCGATGGTCTGGTAGTGCTCGTCCAGGTGGATCTTGGGCGGGTAGCCATTCCAGCCTTCGGGTACGGTGAAGTTGTCGCTGTTGAAGCCACCGGTGTTGCAGACGCCGGCTTCGGCCCCGGCGTCCAGGATGCGCGACTCCACCTCACGCAGGCTCTGGGTGTGGAACTCCAGCTTTTCGCGCTCGTTCTGGCCGAGTTTGCTGTTCATGGCGTTCAGGTCGGCCAGCACCCGGTCCAGGATACTGCGCTTGCGACGGTCCGCCAATGGCTCACCACCCCCGCTGCCGCCACCAAACATGGTGTCGAAGGCGTTGATAGGGTTGTCGTTCGGGGTGATGGGTACGTTCCCGGAGCTGAAGTTGAAGACGTTGCCTTCACCATTCTGGAAGGTGGCCGCCACCCCAAGGTTCATGGACTTGAACGGCGTGGCGGAGCCGAGCCGCTGGGCCAGGAAATAGTCCAGCGATTCGGTGTTGTTGCCGGTGAGTACCTTGGCCACGCCGCCTTCGTGGGTGTGGCCGCCTTCGTACATGTTCAGGCCGCTGGCGAACAGGCAGTGCTGACGTACGGCCTCCAGCGGACTGGTCATCTCGTTGAGCTGGAAGTCGAACTCACCGCCGGTCGGGTGGAACCGCTGGGGGATACACCCGTCCGGAATGTACATGAAGACAGCGCGCTTGGCGGTAGCACCCTGCGCTGTTGCAACCCGGGCCCAGGGCATCGTCGCCAGGGGCAGCGCGAGTGCGCTGCCGCCGAGGCCTTTGAGAAACTGACGTCTGTTGGAATTCATGACGATCTCCTTATTGATCTCTGCGCAGAGTGAACGTCTGCAGCTGAGTGATGCCCACCATCAGCTCTTGCAGGTTGTAGTCGCTGGCTGCGAACAGCTGGGTCAGGTTGTCGATGGTGTTTTCATCCGATGAAGTTTCGATATAGCCTCGGGCGAACCGGTAGAACTGGGTTGCCAGACAGCTCTTGCTGCTTTCGGTCCGGGACAGTACCTGTTGCATCTGGCGGACACCGTCGTAGGTGGCGCTGGAGTCGTCCAGCAGACTTTCCAGGCCGTAGATCTCACCGTAGGTGTTGACCTGCTTGCCGTTGTCGGTGGTGCGGTAGCCGCCGGCACCATCAAAGGCGGCAAAGCCAAAGCCAACGCCGTTGATGTACAGGTGACAGGTCTGGCAGTCAGGGTCACCGGTCTTCTGTTCAAACCGCTCACGGGTGGTGAAGTCCGGATCCGGATCCGGGAAGCTGGTATCCAGCTCTTCCGGGGGCGGTGGCAGGTCCTGGCACATCAGGCGACGGCGCACGAAGTTGCCCCGGGGAATCGGCGCGGACTCGTTGGCGTGGCCGTGGGAGGCCATCACCGCACCGGTGGCAAGGATACCGCCGCGGGTTCCGGTGGTATCGGTGACCTTGCGGATAGTGTCACCGCTGACGCCCGGCAGGTTGTAGTAGTTGGCCAGGGCCTGGTTGACGAACACATAGTCGGCATTCAGCAGCTCCTGGAAACGACCGGTGGAGTCATACATCACGTGGGTGAAGTAGGCACGCAGCTCCTTGTGCATGGCATCCCGGACGTCAGCGTTAAAGCGCGGATAGATGTTCGGGTCCTTGCTGCCCATGGATGCCGGGTCAGATTCCAGCCACTGCTCGGCGAAGTGCCCCATGTGAACGCGGGCCTGTTCGGTCTGCAGCAGTCGACGGGCCTGGCTGGCCAGTTGCTCGGGGGTTTCCAGCTGATTGCCGGCGGCTGCGGCCAGCAGCGCATCGTCCGGGATGGTGCCCTGGAAGATGAACGACAGCTGTGATGCTACCTCGTAGGGGGTCAGCTCATACACGCCGTTGCCCTGGGCCTCACCCAGCTCGCTGATATACAGGAAGTTGGGGGAGATCAGCATGGCCTCGATAACGGCCGTCATGCCGCTGTTGAAATCACCCTGGTCCTCGAACAGAGAGACATACCCATTGCGCTCGTCGCTGGTAAGCGGACGACGGAATGCCTTCAGGCCGAAGCTCTCCACGAACTGTTGTGCACAGCCGTCGGCGTTCTCGTCACAGGAGAGCAGGGCGCTCTTGCGCTGGCTGATGGCATCACTGGCCAGCTTCTCGGCGGCACGCATGTACTCGTCAAAGTGACGGGCGGTCACGTAGTTCTTGGCTGCGTTATTGCTGAAGCCTTTCACCCGCGCTTCCGTGGGGAAGTTGGTGGTGATGTTGTCGGCATTCACGCCCAGCAGATCGGTCACCGCGTTCTCGTACTGATAGCGGGTCAGCAGGTTGAGCTGGCGGGGGCCGGCGATCTCGTCTTCCAGGTTGACCGGGTCACCGCCCTGGTCGCTCCAGAAGTTATCGGCGATGTGCTCGCCAACGGCCTGGGCACAGTCATCGGTACAGTTGCCGGCATTGCCCAGGGGCATGGTGGCGTCGATATAGCTGACCAGAGAGCTGAGCTCGGAAGCCTCGGTCAGGGAGACACCAACCGCACCGCCGGAGCCGTCTGCGCCGTGGCAGGAAGAGCACTGGGCGGCATAGATTTCGGCGCCATCCAGCTCGTCGCCGGTGTCGCTTCCGTCATCGTTGCCACTGCCGGAATCGTCGCCGCCGGTGTCACCACCGTTGTCGTTGCCGTTATCACCGCCATCGTCCGGTGAGCCGCCATTGTCGTTACTACCGTCATCGTTGCCGGGGTCCTCTCCGGGGTCGGTGCCCGGGTCCTCACCGCCGTCATCGCCAGGCATGTCGTCGCCCGGCTGGGCATTGACGATCACATTGCCGGAGGATGCGGATGGTACGCTGTCATTAACGGCGATCACCCGGTAGGTGTAGTTGCCCTCGGTGTCCAGTTGTTCCATCCACTGGGTCTGGTTGGCATCAACCGCTGCGCGGGTTTCCCAGTAACCATCGCCCTGGCGACGCTTGATCACGAAGCCGGTCTCGTTGCTGCTGAGGTCCTGCCAGCTTACGGTCACCGTGCTGTTGGCCGCGGTATAGGTCGCATCCACAATGGACGGTGCCGCCGGAGCCACGCCAGCTTCCACGGGCATCAGGTTGTCGGCGTTGTCACCGGTAATCGCCGTGAAGCTCAGGTTGAAGTACACCGGCACGGTCTGGCCAATGGCGGAAAGGCCGGCCAGTCCACGCAGGGTTTCAATACCCCCGGTCAGCTCGAAATCACCGCCCTGGATCATTACCGGGCGTGCCGTGCGAACCGCCACACGATTGTCAGCCGTGCGGATGACCAGCACGTCGGCGGTAGTGTCCTGACTGATACCGTTGAGGCTGAGACGACCGTCAAGGGTCATCATCTCGCTCTCGCCCGGCTCCAGCGCGGTTACAGTCGCCATGTCCACCTGGGTGGTGAAATACAGGGTGGGCAGCAGGCCACTGGCGAACAGGTAGTCACGGATCCGCTGGTCCCTGAAGTTGATACCGGTGTCGACCGTGTTCAGGTCGATGGCCAGTGTGGCCTTGCCGCTGGTATCCACGAAGGCCTGCAGGTTCTGGAAGGTCTGGGCTTCGGCCACGTCGGTGTTCTTGACGGTGACGAACGAGAAGTCCGACTTTGCACCATTGAGGGACCAGCCCATGACGGGTTGGTCCGGTGTGCCAGTGTCAGGCGTCTCACTTCCCGGGGAATCGCCACCGGGATCCGATCCACCGTCGGCCACCGTGCTGCCACAGCTTTCCCCGTTCAGGAAGAATTCAGTGGGCAGGGTGCCGGAGGGGTTCTCGATATTGAAGCCGACGTTGAACTGGCCGCCACTGGCAACCTTGCCGTTGTAGCCGGCGTCAATGACGCCAATCTGTTTGCCTTCCTGCTCGAAATGGCCGTTCCAGAGGTTGGAGATCTTTTCATTACCAGGGAAACTCCAGGACAGGTCCCATTGTTCCAGACCCGGGCCATTGTACTGAACGGTCACCTGATGGGTGGCGCCCATGCCCCAGTTGTTGGTTTCCTGGTAGTCCACGGTACAGAGCTCGTTGGCCAGTGCAGCATTGCCGGCCATCGCCCCCGCGGTCAGGGTCAGCAGTTTGAATAAGGGTTTCATAAAAGCCTCTCTCATGCGGTGTCAGTAGCGCGTCACGGTGCCGTGGGCCCGTCGGCTTCGAAAAACAGGGCGAAGTCCACCGGGACGGCGATGCTGATGGAGTTCAGGCCGGCCACTTCCCGCAGGGCTTCAACACCGCCCTCAAGACCGAACTGGTCTGCCGTGATGATCAGCGGTTGAGCACTGCTGACGAGGAACCGCTGCTCGCCCAGGTGCTGTACCCGAAGCTGACTGTTGATTTCGCGGGTTTCACCGCTGATCTGGACTTGCGCCGGCACCTCCAGGGTCATGACATCACCGGCATCCAGGCCCTGAACCTGCGACAGGTTTTCGCCAAGCTCGATGGCCACCGTGGCGGTGGGCGTCTGGCCGGTATTGAACAGCATTTCCTTCAGGCGCTGATTACGGATATCGATACCGGTCTCGACAGTGTTGAGGTCGATATCCAGGGTGGCGACACCATCACCGGTAACCGCTCCGGAGAGGGTGGCGAAACGATGGCTTTCCACCTTGTGGGTGTTCTTGGTGGTGACAAAACCGAGATAGGAGTCATCAGCGTCGAGGGACCAGGCTGACGGGGTATCCGGGGTTTGCGGATCGTCGCCGGAATCACCGTTGCCATCCCCGGGTTCTTCATCGCCATCGTTGCCCTGGCCGTCATCGGGGGTGTCGCCGTCACCGCTGTCGTTGCCACTGTCATCCCCGGGATTGTCGTCAGGATTCTCATCCGGGGTATCGGGCTCGTCCGGATCTTCAGGCTCTTCCGGCGAATCGGTCTGCTCGCCACAGGGCTCTCCGTTGAGGTAGAACTGCTCTGGTATCTCGCCCGAGGGATTACGCACATTGAAACCGAACTTGATTTCACGCCCCTCTCTCAGACGGGCGTTCCACAGCAGGTTCTCGACCGTCACATCCTGGCCTTCCTGGGTGTGGGTGACGTTGAAGATGGAGTCGATGGTGTCCTGGCCGGGAAATGTCCAGCTCAGCTCCCAGCCGCTGACCTCGGGACCGTTATAGGTCATCTGGACCCGGTGGACAGCACCGGTTTGCCAGCTATGCTGGATCCTGTACTCGACGTCACAGAGCGATTCGGCGGCTGCTGTGCCCGACAGTGCGGTGCCGCATAACAGCAGTGCCAGTCTGGATTTAGTCTTCATAGCACACGTTTTTAATCCTGTTCTTGGTGGTTAAACACGACTACCGCACAAGCGCGGGTAGCAAACGTTGGCCCGTACTGCTGAAACCGGCCCTGAAAACTGCGGGGGTACTGCTTGCAATGGAAACCTGCCAATCCCTCGGCCCGTGATTTCATCGGCGCTAGGGCCTCGCCTCTCGACGGTGGACGGGGCGATCAATAACGAACCGTTTGAACGGCTCGAGGAACAGTTTGAAAACCAGCAGCATCAGCAGGCAGGTGCTGCTGAGCATGAGGAAATAGAACGCCAGGATGTTTTCCATCCCGGTGGTGAAGTTCAGCGAACTGGCAACACCCAGCACCAGTGGGAAGCCCCAGGAAATGATGGAAATGCTGGAAAGGGTGAACATCATGGCCTTTTCGTCCACTTTCACCCGATGGAACATGTGGTGGCCGAGGTTACGGTCCAGAATGGGAAACACCTTGTGGTGCAGGAAGTAACCGTTAACGGTCAGCACGATCACAATCACAACCTTGGCCCAGACTTTGGGGTTACCAAGCAGTTCAGGCTGTGTCTGCCAGTAGATCCAGAGGAAGGCCAGGCCGGTTAGCCAGAGAATCGTCAGCCCCACCGTGACCAGGCGTGCAATAAAGTGGAACAGAACGAGCTTTTCCTGGGTGATGCGCTCCAGGTAGAAATAGCGGAAGGCGATGATATCCAGGGTCAGGGCACCGCCGACACCAAAGGCGAGCCCAACCAGGTGGCCGGCGATAAACAGGGTTTTTAACGTCTCTACCGGAGGCAATTCCATGGCGTCACGTCCTTGCGTTGTGTTCCTGGGCCCGGTACATCCATTTCCGGCGTGCCAGTGTCGGTCATGTTAATGAAATATTATTCATTAACGACAGTCACTTACGACTGCGTCACCACAATAGCCACGGCGAGTATAAGGATTTATGCGAACACGAAGACAGCCGGATAGGCGGAGCTGTGAGATCAGTCAAGGCAAAAACGGGGGTGGGTGACCTAATCAGCCGCCCGGCAGGGGGTATTGTCGTTCAGGTTTACAACTAACTTGTCGCCGATGTCGACATGATTATTGTCAAAAAAGCCGGCGTTCATTTCCAGCACATGTCGATGGCGAACCCCGGGTGACCAGGTGGGGCAGTTTCTGGCCGATTCGGTATCACAGGGGGTCATGGTGTCCATTGCCAGGATGACACCCTTGTCATCAAGCCAGGCAATATCCAGGGGGATACGTGTCCGGTACATCCAGAAACCGGCATTGGCGCCACGTTCTGTGGGGTAGACGAAGAGCATTCCGGCGTCGGCCGGGAGGGACTGGCGTTCCATCAGGCCGTACCGGTGTTCAAGCGGTTTGGTGGCCTGTTCCAGTTGTACCGGTATGGTACGGGATTCGGTCACCAGGCAGGCCTGGTAGGCCTTGAGGAATTGGGGGGGAGGGGGTGCGGGTGTCACCGCCAGTGCCGGTATGCCAACAACCAGTATTGGAAAAGACAGAGCCAGCGCCACCCAACGGATCATCGGTCGTTCTCCCTCAGGGCTTGAGCCGATAGCCGGTGCGGAAGATCCAACGGATGAGCACCATGCATACGGTCAGGAACAGCAGGATCATGCCCACGCTGATGCCGACGTGTATATCCGACACGCCATAGAAGGCCCAGCGGAACCCGGAAATAAGGTACACCACCGGATTGAACAACGTGATGGTCTGCCAGATCTCCGGCAGCATGTCGATGGAGTAGAAGGTGCCACCGAGGAAGACCAGCGGTGTCACAATCATCAGGGGCACGATCTGCAGTTTTTCGAAGCCGTCTGCCCAGACCCCGATGATGAACCCGAACAGGCTGAAGGTAACGGCCGTCAGAATCAGGAAGGAAAACATCCAGAACGGATGCAACACGCTGTAGTCCACAAACAGCCGTGCCGTCGCCAGTATGATCAGGCCCAGGATAACCGACTTGGTGGCGGCCGCGCCGACATAGCCAATGACCACCTCCACAAACGAGACCGGGGCAGACAGCACTTCATAGATGGTGCCGGAAAACCGCGGCATGTAGATGCCGAAGCTGGCGTTGGAGATGCTCTGCATCAGCAGGGTAAGCATGATCAGACCGGGGATGATGTAGGCGCCGTAGCTGATGCCATCGATGTCGCCCATGCGAGAGCCAATGGCCGAGCCAAACACCACAAAATACAGAGACGTGGAAATCACCGGCGAGGCAACGCTCTGCATCAGGGTCCGCCACATGCGGGCCATTTCAAACTTGTAGATGGCCAGGATGCCATACAGGTTCATAGACTCTCTCCAGTTTTGTCTCAGGTGCCGGCTCAGTCGTGCACCAGGCCAACGAAGATTTCTTCCAGGGAACTCTCACGGGTTTGCAGATCGCGGTAGTCCACGCCCAGTTCCCCGAGGGTACGAAGCAGCAGGGCAACGCCGGCCTGTTCCTGCTGACTGTCGAAGGTGTAGATCAGCTCGTAGCCATCACCGGACAGCTCAATCGGCTGATCCACCAGTTCTGGCGGCAACTCCTCCATCGGGTTCTGCAGGTGCAGGCGAAGTTCCTTGCGACCGAGCTTGGACATCAGGGCGGACTTGTCTTCCACCAGGATCAGCTCGCCGTTGCGGATAACGCCAATGCGATCGGCCATCTCCTCCGCTTCCTCGATATAGTGGGTGGTGAGGATGATGGTGACACCACTTTCCCGCAGCTTGCGCACCATTTCCCACATGTCACGGCGCAGTTCCACATCGACACCGGCGGTGGGCTCATCGAGGAACAGGATGTCCGGCTCATGGGACAACGCCTTGGCGATCATCACCCGGCGTTTCATGCCGCCGGAGAGGGACATCACCCGGTTGTTGCGTTTGTCCCACAGGGACAGGTCACGCAGGACTTTCTCGATATGGGCCGGGTTCGGGGCCTTGCCGAACAGGCCGCGGCTGAAGCTGACGGTGTTCCAGACTTTCTCGAAGGAGTCGGTACTCAGCTCCTGGGGCACCAGGCCGATGGCTTCCCGGGCGGCCCGGAACTCGCGCTGGATATCATGGCCGGCGGCGGTCACGCTGCCGCTGGAGGCGTTGACCAGGCCGCAGATGATGCTGATCAGGGTGGTCTTGCCGGCACCATTGGGGCCGAGCAGGGCGAAGATCTCACCCTTTTCGATGTCCAGGCTGACGTTTTTCAGGGCCTGGAAACCGTCACCATAGGTCTTGCTGAGGTTCTGGACCGATATATCCGGTTGCACAGCGGGTTCTCCGTCAGCAGGTTTGGGAAAAGTTCGACATTTTCGCACGTTATGGGTCGGCAGGGCACCCCGTATCCCCCCTTATACGTTTGCTTGCTACCAGATCGATCAGCCCGTGCGTTGTCAGATCCGGAAATGAAAGCGCATAATGCGCCGGTCGCGCCTGTTCCGGGCGTGGAAGCAGGGTCGGGTTAGGTGTAATGGTACGTGGTCTGGTGGTTATTGTGGTGATGGTCGGGCTGGCCGCAACGGCGGTTTTCGGCTATCGCTGGTTGTCGCAGCAGGACAGTGCGGATGAAAACGCGGAACCGGCAAGTGTCTGCTATCCCTTGCGTCAGACCTGCCGCTGGCAGATGCCTGAAGGCGAAGCGGCTGTGGCGATGGCGCCCCTGGAAGGCGACGAGTTACAGCTGGACATCACCCTGCCGGGTGAGCCTGATCGGGCAATGGTTATTCTCACTGGGGAATCCATGTACATGGGCGAGTATCCCTTTCGCATGGAGAACACGGGCGAAGCGGGCCGGTTCAGGGCGCGATTCGTGCCGCCATTCTGCTCCACCGGGGACGACATGATCTGGCGAGTGAACCTGCGGGTGGGCACTGAAACCGTTTCCACGCCCTTCAGGCTGCTGTTCAGACATACCGGTACCTGACGTGACACTACTGTGCCGTGCGGTTAATTCGTTGACCTACCGCGCGGCAACTAGCAGGTGGGCATGGTCTGCAGCGCGAGCCTCCTGCGAATACGGCGGGATAGCCCGTCGATGCCAATATTGAGCAATGCCGTTACCAGGATCAGGATCATCGCCTTGTCGAACTGGATATTCTGGATGGCGCTGTCCACATAGAACCCCAGGGTATAGATACCCAGAATCCCCAGTATTGCCGTCTCCCGCATGATAATTTCCCACCGGTAGAACAGGAAGGCCAGGAACGATGGGTACACCCGCGGTACCAGCTCGTAACCGTAGCGGGTGATACCCCGGGGCGCGTCAGGCCGCAGGGTGATGGTGCTGGACTGGCGACCGATCAGATGGCCGATAATGCCACCGTTGTGCAGCGCCAGTGCCACCACCGCCGGCAACATCGATGGGCCCCAGAGTTGCAGCAGGATGTAGGCAAGGATGTATTCCGGGGTGGACCGGGCGACCACCAGCAGCACATGGCCGCCGGTTCGGGACAGCCGGTTACCAAAATGTCTGGAAATCAGCGGAAAGGCGAGCAGCGCCAGTATACCCGTGCCCACCAGGGCCATCTGCGTCAGCAGCAGGGTATTCCAGATACCCGGCAGCGCCTGGTCCACAAGAAGTTCAGAAAGCCACGGCCAGAAGGCCTCGCCGGTTGCACCGTCCCGCAACGGAGCGGGAACAATATCCTCGGTGAAAAAACGGTGCACGTTGCCCCATACGATGGGCAGGCCATCGCCAAGAAAGAAGGGCGCGGCCACAATGTATAAGGGCAGCATACGGGGCCGTACCCAGAGCGGGATGGTGGCGATAAGTACGTAGAACAGCAGAAGTACCGCGCCCGCTTCGGAATACAGCCCCTGGGAAAAAGCGGATTCGAGATAGAAGCCCAGGGTGGGCAGCCCGACAAAGCCCAGGATAGCACTGGAACGAAAGCCGCATTCAAGCCGGTATGACGTGTAGGTGCGCAGCTGCTCCCAGCAATCCGGTATGCGGGCATAGACAAAGGCCGACAGGGCGCCAACCCGGGAGTGCAACAGGTTGCGGGGTTCCGGATCCGCTTCGTCAAGGATTTCGGAGTACACCTTGGCAAATATGCCGGAGTAGGGAATGGCTATGGCCAGCACCCCGGTCAGTGGATGAAAACCAAAGAACTGCAGGAAAATCAGCGCCCAGAAGAGCTCATGGATGGCGCGGATAAAGGCGCTGAAGATACGTACAATCCGGAACCGGTACACCAGCGCCAGCAGGAAACCCGCCATACTGCCGATGGTAACGCCGACGAACGCAAACGCCAGCGTACGGAGAACGGCAGTAGCCAGGCCTTCGCTGGAGAAAAAGTCCGGGGTCATCATGCCCCAGAAGAATCGCATCAGATCCTGCCAGGGGTTGGCGGTCGTGATGGCAATGTCCGAGAAAAGCAGGCAAACCAGCGCCAGCACCAGGAAAAATACGCTGGTCCGGGCCGTTCGTGAACGGCTGAGCGGAATGCTGGCCCAACCTCGCATCACAGGATCACCGTCAATCGTACAGGGGGCGGATATCCGCCACGGTCAGTGTGTTGCTGGGGGGCGTCCAGGGCAATTCGCCCATTCTGGATGCCTACCACCCGGGTGCTATACGCCAGTGCCAGCTCCACATCGTGCAAGGCCACCACAAAAGTGGGGAAGCGATCCCTGAGCAACCCCATGACGGCATGGGCCAGTGGGCCGTCAAGGGCTGATACGGGCTCATCCGCCAGTAGCAGCTCGGCCTCCCGGAACAGGGCACGGGCAATGGCGGTGCGCTGGCGCTGGCCACCCGACAGGCGTGCGGATGGGCTCCACAGCTTGTCCGCCATGTCCAGCTCCTCAAGGATGCCGGCGACAGCCTCCCGGTCAGCACGGAAGGGACGAAGCAGGGTGACCAGGTTGTAGAAGGCACTGTGCTGGTCCAGCCTGGCCATGAACACGTTATGGAACACGGGCAGGGCGTTGACCAGCCCCAGCTCCTGGGGAACCAGGGCGGCCATGTCCCTGACCCGGTCATGGATGAGCCGTATCAGGGTGGACTTGCCCGCTCCGCTCTTGCCCACCAGCGCGATTTTCTCGCCGGGGGCAATGGTCAGGGACAGCGGGCCAAGAACCCGCTGCCCGCCGAAAAAGCCGGACAGTCCATCCAGTACCAGCGGGTCTTTCATCAGTTGAGCAGGCCCAGGGACTCGGCAGTCTCCTCGATGGGCGCATAGTCCTCATTGGAGGCAGGAATGAATCCGGAACGGGGGAAGCGCTCGAGCAGGTCCGGATCATCCATGTCCAGAAGGGCCTGGGTGACCTTTTCCTTGAAGTCTTCACCAAAGCGCTCATTCACGTCGCCGCGAATGGTCCACTGGTAGTCCGGGTAATGGGGTGTTTCCCAGATGACCTGCACTTTGTCGGTGTCGATGGAGCCATCCTCAACACCGGAGTCCCAAACCTTGAAGTTCACCGCACCCAGTTGGTAGGTGCCGGCTTCGACCAGGCGGACGGTGCGGGTGTGGTTACCACTGAAGCCCACCCGGGAAAAGATCTCATCGGGTGCTTCGCCATAGGCTTCGCGCAGGTAGAACTCGGGCATCAGGCGCCCGGACGTGGACCCCTTGGAACCAAAGGTGAAGGTCATGTCCCGCAGGTCGTCGGACAGGTCGTCCATGGGTTCCAGCCCGGTGCTGGTATTGGCGATGATGTAACTCTGGAATTCGGGATCTTCCTCACCCTGGGCAATGGCCTCGGAACCGGGCACCAGGCGACGGGCCTGAACACCGGACAGTCCGCCAAACCAGGCCAGCTGCACCTGGTTATTGCGGAAGGCGGACACGGCTGCGGCGTAGGATTTCACCGGAATATACCGTACATCCATGTCCAGCTGCTCTTCCAGATAGGCTTCAACCGCTCCGAAACGTTCTACCAGCTGTGTCTCGTCCTGGTCGGGGATGGCGGTAAACACGAAGGTCTCGGCGCTCGCCGAAACGGCATAGCTCTGCATGGCGGCGGCTATGGTAGCCAGGCCAATGAATTTTTTGAGCATAGGAGTCATTCCTTGATAAGAAGGATTGAGGCGACAAACGCGCCAGTGGTAATGATACTCTACGACAACCCGAACGGATCGGCTCACCGCAGGAATAACAGCGCACATCACGAATGGTAGCAACTTAATGAAACTACTGCTATTGACCCCGGCCCCGCCGGGATCCCTCGCTGGCAACCGTGCCACGGCCGAGCGCTGGGCCGGGCTGTTGGAGAGCCTGGGTCACCAGGTTGTTCTGGGTACGGACTATAACTCCGCGAAGGCCGATGACGCTGACCTGCTAATCGCCCTCCATGCCTGGCGCAGTCATAAGGCGGTGGCCAGCTGGCGGAGAGAGCAGAAGCACAAACCACTGATCGTTGCCCTGACCGGTACTGACCTGTACCGATACCAGTACAGCCATCCGGACCAGACCATTGCTTCCATGGACCAGGCCAGCGCCCTGATCGTGCTGCACCATTTGGCGTGGCAGGTGGTGCCAGCGCCGTTGAGAGACCGGGTCGCCGTGGTACTGCAATCCGCACCGGCACCGGCCCGGAACAGGGTGCCTGAAGCCAGGGCCGGGGACAGCTTTGATATCTGCGTGATCGGACACCTCAGGGAGGAAAAGGACCCGTTGCGGGCAGCGCGTGCCGCCCGGCTGCTGCCGGAGGAATCCGCGGTACGGGTCATCCAGGCAGGCAAGGCGCAGGATGACCGGTGGGAACGGGCGGCCCGGGACGAGATGGCCACTAATCCGCGCTATCGCTGGTTGGGCGAGATACCCCGTGAACAGACCGCCCGGCTGATGACGCAAAGCCGGGCCATGGTCATCAGTTCCATTATGGAAGGGGGCGCCAATGTGGTGTCGGAAGCCTGCCGCGCAGGATTGCCGGTACTGGCTTCGGACATTGCCGGTAATCTGGGACTGCTGGGAGAGGACTATCCCGGGGTATACCCGGTGGGTGACGAAGCCGCCCTGGCTGCCTTGATGGAGCGGGCGGAAAAGGATCCGCAATGGCTGGACTGCCTCAGGGCTATCGTCGATACATTGGCCGTAAATTTTACCCCGGAGAAAGAAAGGGCCTCCCTGGCAGAGGCCCTGGACAAGGCCGTCAATCGTTCATGACGTTCGCGCCTTTTACCGGCGGCACACAGCAGTCAGTCGCGCAGCGTGATGGGCTCGATGGCCTCGCCCTGCTCGGTTACTTCACCAATTACGGCGGTCAGTGGGTAACCCAGTGAACGCAGTTCCGCCACGCAGGCTTCCGCCTGATCCGCCGGCACACTGGCCAGCAATCCCCCGGCCGTCTGCGGGTCGAAGATCAGTGGGTAGCGGGGGTGGTCCACCCACCGGGCCTGGTCCTTTATACCCCGGCGCAGGCGAATATTGGCCGGCTGCAGGGAGCTGAGAATGCCCGCAGCCGCGGTTTCCTCGGCGCCCGGCAGGATCGGTATGGCGGAGAGATCCAGTGTGGCATCCACTTCCGAGGGTCGGGTCATTTCCACCAGGTGGCCCAGCAGGCCAAACCCGGTAACGTCCGTGCAGGCCTTGGCACCGTAGCGCAACAGGCAACGGGCGGCTTGCTGATTGGACTGGATCATGGAGGCCAGGGCGGTATCAATCCAGCGGCCCCTGGCCGCAAGGCGGGCATGGGCCGCAAACAGGGTGCCGGTGCCGATGGCCTTGGTGAGGATCAGTTTGTCGCCCGCCTTCAGACCGCCCTTGCTCATCACCTGTTCCGGATCGATCAGCCCATTGACCGCAAAGCCCAGGGCCAGTTCCCGGCCCTCACCGGTATGGCCGCCCACCAGGGCGCAACCGGCTTCGTTAAGCACTTCCACGGCGCCGGTCATCATCTGGAAAACCACGTCTTCCACCTTGGATTCGATACCGTAAGGCACCGTTGCCACGGCGGTGGCACTCTGTGCCTCGGCGCCCATGGCGAAGACATCCCCCAGGCTGTGGTTGGCAGCCACCTTGCCGAAGATATAGGGGTCATCAATAAACGCCCGAAAGAAATCCACCGTATGCACTACGGCCTTTCCCGGTGGCACCGTTAACACTGCGGCATCGTCCGGAGCGTGCAGGCCTACCAGGATGTCGTCCCGTTCGATCGGGCGGAGCTCACCCAGGGCCCGTGACAGAACGGTGCTGCCCACTTTCGCGCCACAGCCACCACAGCGCATGGCCACTGCGGATATGGCCTGGGAGGCCTCCTCTGGATTCTGCGCGGCGGCGGTGTCGGGCAGGGCAGCGGATTCCTCCATGGCCGGCAGTTCGTTGAATTTCTTCATGAACCGGCGGTCGATCCAGTCCTTCCAGCGCCACACCATGCGCCCCTGCAGGAAACGGTCACCCTTTGAGGCAATGGCATACTTGTCGCCGGTGCTGATCAGGGCCAGCCAGGTTTTCTGTGGGGTAAAAGGTTTGGGTGTCTTGCCAAGGGCGGCGCGGCGCAGGTTGTTTGCCAGCGGTGGCCCCTGGCGAACGGCAAATACGCCGGCCTTCTCGCGGGGATGGTCCACGACATTGGCAATGTCGCCGGCCGCAAATATGGCGTCGTCTGTTTCTGTCTGAAGGGTCTCCCGGCAACGGATAAACCCACCGTCGTCCAGGGCCAGACCTGTGTTCCGGAGCCACTCGGGGCCACCGGCCCTGGTCACCCAGAGCACCTCGTCCAGATCAAAGGTGTGGCCACCGTCCGTACGCAGGTGGCCCGCGTCGACCCCGGTCACGGCACTGCCCAGGTGGATGTGCACGTGTCGTTTGCGCAGCGTGTCGGCGAATGCCTGTCTTACCCGGTCATTGTGGGTGGGTAACAGGTCGCTGGCCTGATCAAACAGGTGAAAGGATAGTTGATCCGGGTCCTTGCCCCGGGCGCGGTATTCGGTGCGCAAGCGATGTTGCATGGCCAGGGTGAGTTCGACACCACCAGCACCGGCACCCACCACACCGATAGACAGGGGCCCTTCGTGGGTTTCAGCACGCTCCAGCAGGGCGAGCCAGCGTTGATTGAAACCGTTGATGGGCTTGACCGGAACGGCGTGCTCGCTGGCACCGGGTACGTCATTGACCTGCGGCGTGGATCCGATATTGATGGAGAGCAGGTCGTAGGGCACATCAGGGCGCCCCCGGCAGATCACGCGCCGGTTGGAGCGGTCTATCCCGACTGCCTCATCCCGGTAGAACCGGGCCCCGGCAAACTCGGCCAGGTTGCTGAGATCAATATGGCAGTCGTCATAGGTGTAATGCCCGGCCACGTAGCCGGGCAACATGCCGGAGTAGGGGGTGTGCGTGTCGCGACAGATCAGGGTGAGGCGAACCCCAGGCACTGGTTTCATCGCAAAACGCTTGAGGACTCCAACGTGGCTGTGGCCACCACCAATCAATACGATGTCACGCAGTACCGGCTGTTCCGTTTCCTTCATCCGATCAGTTTCTTCGCTTCGTCGGGCCAGCTCTTGAAGCCTTTCATGGAGGAGAACTTCTCAAGCTTCTCCTGTTCGGCTTTGGTCGGGTTGGCGATCTGGTTAATGGAGGTAATGCCGGCACCCTGAAGTTTGCGTGCGGTGACGGGACCAATACCCTTGATTCTGGTGAGGTCGGACAGGTCATTGCCCTTGGCGGCCGCCCTGGCAGTGGCTCCTGCCTTGTGGGCCCCGGCCTTGGTGTCGGTAGCGGCCTTTTTGGCACTGCTCTTGGCCTGGGCGGCGGTTTTCTTGCCCGCTTTCGTGGTGGATTTGCCTGCGGATTTGGTCGCCGATTTGGCGGTTTTTGCCGTTTCCCGGGTTTCCTTGCCGAGAGACCTGGTTACCGCTTCCTGGCCGCGCTTGGCCTCACGCTGGGCAATACCCAGCCGTTCCATGACAGAGTTCTGGATCTTCTGAAACTCCTCCATGCGGCGATCGAGCTCGTCATGGAATCGCTTCATTTCGCGCTCCCGGAGTTCGTCAATCTCCTTCATCAACTTGCGCACCGGCTCCTGGATCTGGTTCTGAAGCGAATCCAGCTGCTTGAATGCGTCGTCTACGAGACCTTCGATCTGGCTGGAGGTTTTCTCGAACTCCTTGTTGACCTTCTTTACGATCTTGTCGACGTTAGGACGCTTGTTGTCGGATTTACTGCTCTTGCTGGTCTTGGCCATGGTGCCGCTCCCTGTTCACGGGTTGTGACGAGCTAACGGATATACCGTCAAGGAAGCCGACCGGATCACCCGGCCGACGGAATTCGTGGTGTTACCTGACCAGAGCCCGGCCCGGCGAAGAGCTGGAGGGGGTCAGGCCGTTGCGCCCAGGCTGGGGTTTTCGCGGCGGGATAGTAGTGACTTTTTACGGTCCAGTACGTCGCGAATGCGCTCGAGCTGTTCCGAGCGATCAGCTTTTGGGCGATAGTCTGTTCCAATAAAATCAACAAAGTAGAAGAAGTTGCTACAATACTTTCTTCTTTCAGTGATCAACCCTGTCAGGCCTGATGCCTGAAGATTCTCGAAGGGCATGTTCATTTCGAGTTCCAGCCCGAGGGTCTCGCCTGGCTCGAATACCTTATCGGTTTTCAGTACGCAACCGAACTGATCCAGGTCAAACAGCAGGGCTTCTACCAGCTCCTTGCGGAATATCCCTTTTTTCAGGGTAAACCGTGCTACCAGGTCTGGCAGGGGGGTATGGTAAGCGTTGTCTGACATTTGCATGGTTCTTTCCCTGGGCGGCGATGCCGCCGACAACATTTTTCTTTGACTCGACGCTGCAGGTCACCCGTCAACGGGATCCGGTGGGTATCCCGGAATCCGCTGCGGGTTCCCCGTCTGATTATCGTTGTGGTTCCGATGATGGAACCTTAGCCATAGCAGCGCTGTTTGGCAATATTTTCAGCGCCGTAGCCCCTACTCTTAATGTGTGTTGGTGCCGGCATCACAAAACACGGACGCTTCCGTCAGCTTTCATCTTCTACGATATCATGATCCGTGTCGTTGGTATGCAGGGTGTAAAGGTCCGTCCGGCGGTCTTTCAGGTTGGTTACCGAGCCTTCGTTGCGCACCACTTTGAGTTTTTCCAGATCAAGATCCGAGAACATGATCATCTCGGTGTTGGGTGTGGTTTCCGCCATGACCGCGTCGTGGGGGAAGGCAAAATCGGACGGTGAGAACACCGATGACTGGGCGTACTGCACATCCAGATTTTCCACTTTCGGCAGGTTACCCACACTGCCGGTGATGACCACATAGCACTCGTTTTCGATGGCCCGGGCCTGGGCGCAATGGCGTACCCGCAGGTAACCGTTCTTGGTGTCGGTCCAGAAGGGCACACAGATAATGTCGACTTCCTCGGCCGCGGCCATGCGGCCCAGTTCCGGGAATTCGATATCGTAGCAGATCATGATGGCCACGCGGCCCGCGTCTGTATCGAACACCTCGAACCGGTTTCCACCCTCGATGACCCAGTCCCGGCGTTCGTGGGGGGTGATATGAATCTTGCGCTGTTCGTCCACACGACCATCGCGGTGGCACAGGTAGGACACGTTGTAGACCCGGTCATCGTCCAGCAGCGGCATGGAGCCGGTGATGATGTTGATGTTGTAGCTGACCGCCATCTCCGACATTTCGTTACGGAATTGTTCCGTAAAACCGGCCAGGAAACGAACGGCCCGGGTCTGGTCCATCTGGTCGGTCAGGCCCATCAGGGGAGCGTTGAAGAACTCCGGGAAGATCGCAATGTCACTCTTGTAGTCGGAGAGCGCATCGACGAAGTACTCCACCTGCCGCAGCACCTCGTCCACCGAGGTAAACTCCCGCATCTGCCATTGCACGGCACCCATGCGGACCTGGGTCCTGCGGATGTTGACCACCGTGGAAGGTGGCGTATACAGGATGTTATTCCACTCGAGGAGTGTGGCGTAACCCAATGATTTCTCGTCCTCCGGAAGGTACTTGTGCATCAGGCGCGTAACCTGGAAATCATTGGATAACTGGAAACTGAGGATCGGGTCGTATATTTCCTTGCGGTCGACCCGTTCAATGTACTCCGCAGGCGTGTATTGGTCGGCGTACTTGTGATAACTCGGAATGCGTCCGCCAGCGAGTATCGCCCGCAGGTTCTTGGAGCGACACAGCTCCTTGCGTGCTTCGTAAAGGCGGCGACCCAGGCGATAGCCGCGGTAATCCGGGTGGATGAAAACGTCCAGGCCATACAGGGAGTCGCCGCTGGCATTGTGCCAGATCTTCTCGTTGCGCAGGATCAGGTCGTCATAGGTGTGCGGGTTGCTGAATCGCTCGTACTGGACGCAAACCGTCAGCGCCACAGCCACCAGCTCTCCGCTGTCCTCGATACAGAGCTGGCCATCAGGAAATTGTTCGATCAGCGCCTTGATGGTATCCCTGGGCCAGGCACCACCGATGTCATCATAGACCCGGTCCATCAACACCTTGAGCTGTTCGTAATCATCCACTTCAAGGTTACGCAGATTCAGGTGCAGTTCTTCATGTGCCATAGACGGGGTGGCTCCTGCTGGGAAAATCGATGTGTTTTGACAAGTGTAGACGCTTGAAATGGGGCGAAACGGGAACGCTAGAGATTACGCACGTTTAACACGAGTGGATGATGGTATCAAAAGATCGCTAAAGACTTCTCCCCTCTGTTGGATAGAGGCACCCATAGTGGTTCGGAGGCCCGGTCTGGCCGGCACGGGCCTGAACAGGTGTCATCACTGGGACAGACCATTGGAGATCCGGCGTTGGAGGGTCTCCAGGGCTTCACGCCCTATGGGCGCTGAATCATTACTGAGGTCCGGATTTTCCAGAACCAGTAGCGTGCGCTCGCCAAGCTTTAGCAGGTCCACCGCCCGCCCATAATAGGCCGCCAGGTAAGCGGCAAAACTGCCATCAGCAATGGCTCGCTCAAGACCGAGCTGAATTCGTTGTGCGGTTTCGTGGTCTCCGGGGCCGACGAAGAAGTACGACGGCATGGGGTAGGCCAGCAACAGGTTGGGCTCGATTATCAGCCCCTCGTTCTGCACCCGCTCCAGGTCGAACAACACTTCACTCACGCCGCGGGCAAAGCAGTCAAACCGTTCCCGTCGCAACATGGTAAACAGTGTCTCGTACCGGGTATGGGTTACCACACGGAGGTTATTTGCGGTGAGAATGGCGCTGTCGGGCCAGTGGGAGCCCTGCCCAATGCTCAGGCGCCGGTCAACGAAATCCTCAAGAGACTGAATCCCTTCGAAGCGTGACAGGTGGTCTTCCTTGATCACACAAACCCGCAGTCCCAGCAGGCCGCCATCGATTGGCAGCGGGATCGCATAGAGATCTTGTTCCCTCTGCGGCGATGTGGCGACGTTGGCGATTGTTACCAACTGGCTGCCTTCCTGCTCCAGCTCGAGCATGGCCCGACCCTGGACCATCTCGGGTGAACGATCGATCTGGTAGGGGCCGTATTCCGGAGTTTTTGCGAAGGCCAGGTTCAGTGCGGCAAGTACCGCCGGGCTGTCGTAGTTGCGGTACCACAGGCGGTGGACGCTTGGCTCAGGGGCGATGGTTCCTGGGTCGGAATCGGACAAGGCACTTGCGGCAGGCAGTGAAAGTAATGCTGCGAGGGCCAGGCGACCCAGGTTGCGGGGTTTGAAGGGGGCCATAGTCTTTCCATACTACTGGATTGGGGGTTCCGTGCCACTGCCGGAACACGATGTTGCCGGTGCCAATCACAAGAGTGTAGTCATTTTTCGGACAAGTCAGCAGGTTCCACCGGGATATTGGTCGATTCGGTAGCGTTATGGCTTACCGGCAGCGACGACAACACGGCGAGGAAAGTTTCGCCGTAGCGCTCGAGCTTGGCGCTACCCACACCACTGATCTCTGACATTTCCCGAAGGCTGGCCGGACGTTGGTCTAGAAGTTCCATCAGGGTGGTGTCATGGAAAATCACAAACGGCGGTACGCCCTGTTCGTCTGCCAGTTCCTTGCGTTTCTTCCTAAGGGCCTCCCAGCCTGCCGGGTCGGATATTGTCTGGCTTCGACGCTGACTGTCGCCACCTGAACGACGGGTCATCTTGCGCTCAGGGTCCTTGCGCAGCTCCAGGCTGACTTCTCCGCGCAGCACCGGGCGGCAGATCTCGGTAAGTTGCAATGCCCCGTAGCCTTCCGGATCCGCACGGAGATAGCCATTGGCAACCAGCTGCCGGAACACCGACTTCCACTGGTTGGCAGATAGCTCGGTGCCGATGCCCCACGTGGACAGAGCCTGGTGGCCGGACTGCCGAATGCGCTCGTTATCCGAGCCTCGCAGCACATCAATGACATAGTTGACGCCAAACCGTTGCCCGGTGCGGTAAACGCAGGACAACGCCTTGCGCACGGCGTCGGTGCCATCCCAGGTTTCCGGGGGCGTGAGGCAGGTATCACAGTTGCCGCAGGGTTGTTCCATCTGGTCGCCGAAATAGCGAAGCAGTGCCTGGCGACGGCAGGTGGTGATTTCGCAGAGCCCCAGCATGGCATCCATCTTCTGCCGTTCCACCCTTTTGAAGGTGTCATTGCCCTGGGACCCCTCCAGCATCTGGCGCAGTTTGATCACATCCTGCAGACCGTAGACCATCCAGGCGGTGGACGGGTTGCCATCACGACCGGCCCGGCCTGTCTCCTGGTAATAGGCTTCGAGGCTTTTGGGCAGGTCCAGGTGGGCCACAAAACGCACATCCGGTTTGTCGATGCCCATGCCAAAGGCGATGGTGGCAACCACGATGACACCGTCCTCCCGCAGAAAACGCTCCTGGTTGTGCGCCCGTTCGTCGCTGCCCAGGCCTGCGTGGTAGGGAAGGGCGGTATACCCCTTTTGCTGCAGGAGCCGCGCGGTGGCATCGACCTTGTTCCGGGACATGCAGTAGACAATGCCCGAGTCGTCCGGGTGTTCGGCGGCGATAAAGTCCAGTAACTGCTTGTTGGCATTGGTCTTGGGGGCGATCCGGTACTGGATGTTGGGGCGGTCAAAACCGCTGATAAAGTGCCGGGCCTCGGTCAGTGACAGGCGTTCGGCAATCTCCTTGCGGGTGCGTTCGTCGGCGGTTGCGGTGAGGGCGATCCGCGGTACATCCGCGAACCGTTCAGCCAGGATGCTCAGGCCAAGGTAGTCAGAACGGAAATCATGGCCCCACTGGGACACGCAATGGGCTTCATCGATGGCGAACAGGGACAGCGATGCATCTTCCAGCAGGCTGAGCGTGCGCGGCTGCAACAAGCGTTCCGGAGCACAGTAGAGCAAATCCAGTTCGCCGCGCAGCAGGGCGTTCTCGGCGTCCATGGCCTGCTCCATCCCCATGGTGGAGTTGAGGAATGCCGCCCGCACCCCCACCTGTTGGAGTGCGGCCACCTGGTCCTGCATCAGGGCAATCAGTGGTGAAATGACCACACCAGTGCCCGGTCTGACCATGGCCGGTATCTGGTAACAGAGCGATTTGCCGCCACCGGTAGGCATCAGCACCAGGGCATTGCCACCGCTGACCAGTTCCCGGACGATGTCACCCTGTAGCGGACGAAACGACTCATAGCCGAAAACCTCGTGCAGCACTTGCTCAGGGCTGGCAGAGGGTGAGACCGGTTTTTCGGGGCTGAGCTGATCGAAATCCACGTAGGTGTCCATGGGTGGCTGGCCAGGTTTCAAATGAAGGGCGGATGATACCAAAACCGGCTCCGGTTGTCGGGATGAGGCATCTGCGACGCTGCCGCGCTACAATAACGCGGTTTTTCGACCCGACCGGTACAGCCGGACGGCGTTTTTATCGATATAACGTCAATAAAAACAGGACTGTAATGCAGGAATTTGATGCCATACGTCCCTACGGGGATGACGAGGTGGTTGGCGCCGTTCAGCGGTTGTCCAACGATCCGGACTTTTTGTTGATGGTGGGCCGTTTCCGTTCACCGTTGCTGGCGCGTTGGTTCCCGCGCCTGCTTCGCGGACGCGTGAAGGCCTGGTTAAAGAGGGAGTTCGGTAACGCCCGTACCATCAGGGATATTCAGCAAAAGGTCGCTGATTATGTGACGGACCTGGTCGGCAGGACCACCACGCAGCTGACTTCGTCCGGCCTCGACCGCCTGGACCCGGAGACGTCGTACCTGTTCGTGTGTAATCACCGGGATATCGTGTTTGATCCGATGGTGGTCAATCACCTGTTCCACCTGCACGGCTATGACACTACCCGCATCGCCATCGGCGACAATCTGCTGAAGAACCCGGTGTTTGCGGAAATGATGCGGCTGAACAAGAGCTTCGTTGTGCAGCGGGATATCCAGAGCCCAAGGGAGATGCGCCAGGCGTTCCTGACCCTGTCCGGTTTCATCAATCACAGCCTGGACGATGGCCACAGCATCTGGATTGCCCAGCGGGAAGGGCGGGCCAAGAACGGGGTTGATCTGACCGACCCGGCCATCATCAAGATGTTCTACATGAGCCGCAAGAAGGAAGGGGACGGTTTTGCCGAGGCGATGAACCGCATGCGCATCGTACCGGTCTCCATTGCCTATGAGTACGACCCCTGTGATGTCGACAAGGCCCGCGAGCTGGAGACCCGTGAACGCACCGGCAACTACACCAAGGCCGAGAACGAGGATTCGGAGCAGATCGTCAAGGGGCTGACGGGGTTCAAGGGCCACGTGCATGTACACTTTGGCCGGCCGATCACCGATTCGCCGGATAACGCCAAGGACCTCGCCGCCCTGATTGACACGGAGATCCATGCGAATTACCACCTGCATGCATCCAATCTGGTCGCGTACAACATGAGGGGGGTTCATCCTTCGGCCCACGACACGCCGGAAAACGTCAGCGAGGAAGTGGTGACCGCCGAAAGCTGGACACCGGCGGAACTGGAAGCCGCCGAGGAGGAGCTGAAACGCCGCATTGATGCCTGTGATGAGGCTATCCGGCCGTACCTGATTTCCATGTATGCCAATCCGGTCCGGAGTGCGCTTGATGCGCAGCAGGCACAGGACCATCAACCGACTGACCACGAGGTGTTATGAACCAACTCGAGTATATTCAGCTGGACACCGGAGAAAACCCGGATGCCGCGGTCATCTGGCTGCACGGCCTGGGCGCGAATGGCCATGATTTCGAGCCGGTGGTGCCGGAACTGGGACTGCCTCAGGATGCGTCGGTACGCTTTATCTTCCCCCATGCGCCGGAGATGCCCGTCACCATCAATGGCGGCATTCGCATGCCGGCCTGGTACGACATCAAGTCC
Organism: Marinobacter lacisalsi; assembly: GCF_042651045.1. Classification (NCBI taxonomy): domain Bacteria; kingdom Pseudomonadati; phylum Pseudomonadota; class Gammaproteobacteria; order Pseudomonadales; family Marinobacteraceae; genus Marinobacter; species Marinobacter lacisalsi. The sequence continues at coordinate 204,330 of NZ_JBHSDI010000011.1, read as the reverse complement.
CTGGAGCTGGGGCGCACCGTCGACAAGGATCAACTGGTCGGATCCGCCCAGGCGGTCGGCGCCCTGGTGGCGCAGGAAATCGAGCGGGGTGTGGCATCCGATCGAATCGTGATTGCCGGCTTCTCCCAGGGCGGGGCGGTAGCGTACCAACTGGGCCTGAGCTACCCCAAACCGCTGGCAGGCATCCTCGCGCTGTCCACCTATTTTGCCACTGCCGACACCGTGGCGTGTTCCGAGGCCAACCGGAACATTCCGATCAGCGTGTTTCACGGCACCCATGATCCCATGGTGCCGGAACACCTGGGCCGCGCCTCGGTCGAAAAGCTCGAATCCATGGGGTACCAGGCCAGCTACAAGACCTATCCCATGGAACACGCGGTATGCATGGAGGAAATCCATGCCATCGGTGAGTTCCTGCGGAGAGTGCTGAACCTGTGAACCATTTCTGTCACCTGTTCCTGGCACGCCCCACGGTTGAGTCCCGTGTGGGCAACCTGCTGGGGGATTTTGCCCGCGGGCTGGATACCGGGGCGCTGCCGGAGCAGGTGAGGGAAGGGTTGGAGCACCACCGGGCCGTGGATGCGTTCACCGATGCCCACCCCGAGGTATTGGCCTGCAAGGCCCACTTCTCGAACCAGCGGCGCCGGTTTGCGGGCATCGCGCTGGATATCCTTTTTGATCACTACCTGCTTCGTCACTGGGAGACCTTTGGTCACACTGATAAAACATTGTTTATCAGTGAATTATACAATGATCTTGAAGCAGGTTATAAACTTATGCCGCCGGCTATGGAGCAGGTTACCCGGCGCATGGTGGCCTACGACTGGTTCCACGCCTATCAGGACCTGGAAACTGTTGGTGGAGCCATGGACCGTGTTGCCAGCCGTATTCGTTTTCGTCATGGATTCGCCGGCATTATCGAGGAAATCCGCCCGCTGGACGCCGAGCTGGAAGCCCGTTTCCTGACGTTTTTTCCTGACCTGCTTGAGTTCAGCCGCACCAGATGACTTGCCTGCCAAGTGGGGCCATACGACATCAATAGCGACAGGTGACATGGGCCAAGAGTCTGTTATCGTACAAATTCCTGCCTGACCGATCCGGTCGAGGAACAGCAAGGAATTTATTTCCCAGGGAGCCGGGCCATGTTTACCAGACTGGAATCATTGCGCGGGCTGGCCGCTATCATGGTGGTGCTCTACCACAGTCCATTCTTTATCGAACAACCTTCCCCCGCCCTGATCAGCAACAGCTACCTGTTCGTGGACCTGTTTTTCGTGCTGTCCGGTTTTGTGATGGCGTATGCCTACGGTGACAAGATCCGGGGCGGCATGGGCTTTGGTCAGTATCTTGCGCTAAGGCTGGGGCGCCTCTATCCGTTGCATTTCTTCACCCTGATGCTCTGGGTGCCCTACATACTGATCAAGCAATACCTGTATGAAAGTGGCTTTGGTGGTACCAGTCAGCTTGACGAGAACAACCTGTTCACCTTTATCAGCAACCTGTTTCTTGTCCACGGGCTTGGCATCAACGACACCCTGAGCTGGAACCAGCCCAGCTGGAGCATCAGTACCGAGTTTTTTGCCTATATTGTGTTTTTTGCGACCGCCATCACCCTGGACCGTGGCCAGAAACTGTGGGTGCCGCTGGGATTATCGGTGGTGCTGTACGGCATCATTTTCCTGGCGATCCAGCCGGACCAGCTCAAGATCACCTATGATCATGGCTTTATTCGCTGCCTGGCTGCCTTCTATCTTGGGGTGTTTGTCTACAGGCTGAGGGCCGTCGGCACCCTGGACCGACTCCCTTCAGGGCGTCTCTCCGTGGTGGAGGTGTTTGCCATGGCGGCCATAATCGTCACGGTATCCGCGTCAGACTCCGGCTATCCGGTGATCATAATGGCCATCCTGAGCTTTGCCCTGGCGGTCTTTGTGTTTGCCACCCGGGGAGGGGGCATGATCAGCCGCGTGCTGGATGCGGAGCTGGTCCGTAAGATCGGGGTCTGGTCTTTCTCGATCTACATGACCCACCGGCTTATACAGTTTGGCGTGTCCAATGTGTTCGAGTTTGTACTGGATATCGACCCGAGCTCGCCTATTGGGTGGCCCTCGTTGCCCTTGAATCTGGCCATGCTGATCGTGATTATCGGGTTTTCCCGTTATACCTACGAGTGGGTCGAAAAACCGGGCCGCGACTGGGTTAAAAACAGGGTGCAGGGGCGTAGCCTGCAGAGAACCACCACCTGAAACCTCTCAGGCTGCCGCGCTGGCACACCCTGTCGTCTTAGGCAGTGTCAGCCCAACAGACTGGCGGCTTCCCGGCTATTGGCCGCGATACGGGCACCAGCGGCCCGCATATCCGTCAGGGCCTTGTCGACCGTGTCACTGGCAATGCCGCGGCACGCGGCCTGATTGAGGACTACGTCGAAGTCAGCAGCGCGCAGTTGCAGGACTGTCTTCGCCACGCAGTAGTCCAACGCCAGGCCGCCAACGATAACCGTGGTCACGCCTTTGCTACGCAGGAACTCAATCACCCCCGTTGTGCGGGTATCGCCAAGATCGTGGTAGCAGGCGCCGTAGGGGTGGCAGTCCACGTCCAGCCCTTTGCTGACCATGTAGTCATAACCGGTGACAGGGTGAGGCAGCCCATCCAGCAGTTCGAAGCCACGGGTACCCATCATGGCGTGACGGGGCCAGCGCACGTCGATGTTGGCGCCTTCCACAGGTGTCAGGACGTCTTCGGGGTCGTCCGCAATCCACCGGGCATTGCCCGGGTGAGCATCCCGGGAGCCGATCCGGTAGCGGGCCAGGGCAGCATTGGCATTCAGCTCATCGACGATCCCGTCCCCGCCCGGGACTGGCAACTCGTCCGGGCACAGGGGCGTAAACGTTTTCTGGGCATCCACATCGAAAGCGGCAATCATTGTCATCTCTCTGTCTCCCGTTATTACCTGGTCTGGCTGTCCTGGCCAGTGAAGGGGCCCATGGCGGCGGGCGGGTCTGACCGCTTGTGCTGTGTTTTCAGGTACTGAGCCTTGATCCGGCGAAGGTCGGCGTCTGCGATGGCCTTACCCTCGAGGAAGTCGTCAATCACATCGTAGGTGACGCCCAGCGCCTCCTCATCCGAACGCAGTGGTCGCAGGTCTTCCAGGTCAGCGGTGGCCGGTTTCTCATGGAGTTCGGGACCCGCGCCCAGGGCTTTTCCGAGCAGCCGCACCTGGCGTTTGTTCAGTCCACGCAGGGGTAGCAGGTCGCAGGCTCCATCGCCCCACTTGGTATAGAACCCGGTTATCCCCTCGGCATTGTGGTCCGTGCCTACCACCAGGCCGTTATTCAGGGCGGCAATTTCGTATTGCACGGTCATCCGTACCCGGGCCTTGACGTTGCCCCGCTCAAAATCCAGCCGGGCCTCATCGGGCAGGTCGTGGTTGCTGCTGGCGGCGCCCATGACGGCGGTGTGTATGGCATTCACCGCCGGCTCAATGTCCACCAGGTCTGTCCGGTCCGGGCCGATGAAGGCGATTGACGCCTGGGCATCCCCCTCATCGGCCTGAACGCCGTAGGGCAGGCGAACGGCAATAAAGGCAGCGCCGGGGTCCCTGGTTTTCAGGCCATCGATCGCCAGTTGGCATAGTTTGCCGGCCACCAGTGAATCCACGCCGCCGCTGATCCCCAATACCAGCCGGTTACGCCCGGCACTGATCAGGGTCTGCTGGAGAAACCGGACGCGGCTTGTAATTTCAGCGTCCCAGTCCCTTCCTTCGGTTGGCTGTACCGCCCACTCCCGGAGCATGTCGTCGGCGGCTAATGTGCTGTTGTCGTTCATGGCAGTCTCCTTATTGCTGTGCCGTTTGGTGAATTCGCCAGACGGCACACTAGACATTGAATCTGGCCTTGAGGTTGGCCAGGTAGACCGGGTCGTTGCACATGCTCTTGCCCGGTTCATCACTGATTTTTGCGACCGGCATGCCGTCGCATTCCACCATTTTCATCACGATATTGAGGGGCCGGTAGGCCTGGCCATCGGCTCTGCGGAAATCTCCCAGGTCATTGGTCAGGAACGTACCAATGCCGAAACTGGTCCTGATCCGTCCCTGGAAGTGCTCGGCGATGTCCAGGGCACGATCAAAGTTGAGTCCGTCACTGAACACCAGAGTCTTGGTCCGGGGATCGATGTCGAAGTCCTCATAGTGGCGGATAAATTTTTCACCCCACTCAAACGGGTCGCCGCTGTCGTGCCGGACGCCGGAGAACAGCACCGAGAACAGATAGTCAAAGTCCTTGAGGAAGGCGTCGCTGGTGATGCAGTCGGTCAGGGCAACGCCAAGTCGACCACGGTACACCTGATTCCAGACTTCCAGTGCCTCCTTCTGCGAGCGCGATACGTTAACGAAGGCCTGGTGCGCCTGCAGATACTCGTGGGCCATGGTGCCAATGGGCGTCAATCCATACTCTCGGGCCAGGTGATAGTTGCTGGTGCCGATAAAGTGGTCGGGCATGGTGCGGGCAAGGTATGCCACCACGTCCCGTTGCACATTGTAGGAGAAACGGCGGCGGGTCCCGAAATCGGCGAACCGGAAGTTGTCGATCTGACGTCGCTCCAGCTCTGACTGCAGGTATGCCACCTTCCGATAAAGGACTTCCCGGAAGACTTCTTCATTGACCATGCCGTACCGGTGCCGGTTCCGGACTTCACTGACAATGGCCAGTACCGGGATCTCGAACAGGATGGTGTACAGCCACGGCCCCTCAGCCCGGATCACCAGTTCATCATGCTCAACACGCACCGTCACATAACGGCGGGGGTCGAAGCGGAACTGCCGCAGGAAATCGATGTAGGCCGGTTTCAGGAAGGGGATACGCGACAGGTACAGAAGTTGATCGTCCGTAAAGGTGACGTTCTCCAGTGCAAAGATCCGGTCCCTTATTTCCGCCGCGAATTCAGCGAGGTTCTCGTCGGTACGGCAGCGAAATTCGTACTTCACCTGTACGGCCGCGTATTTTTCGAACACCACCTGCTGCATGTGCAGCTTGTACGCATCGGTATCCATCGCGCTGGTGATCACTTGTGGGCGAAACAGTTCCTTGCTGACGGTGGGATTCATTGTGCTTCCTTCCTTGTGTCAAACCATTTGACTAATAATCTACTGCCATTGATCTAAATAGTCAAACCATTTGACTATAAAAAGTGGGCTGCTATTCTTTGGCTCATTGTAAACCTGACCGGAGAAACCAGATGGTTGTCACCCTCGACTTCATTTGTCTCAGGCTGAACCCGGAAACCGGCCAGCCGGAAGTGATGCTTCAACATCGCACCCATGGCCCGGAGGAAGGCCGTTATGCCCTGGTGGGCGGCTGGGTCTGGGAGCAACCGCAGGAGGAGGGCGGAGAGTTTGACAGAACCCTGGAGGATGCCGTCAGACGCATTATGGAGCGGAAGGTGGGGCTTATGCCCAGCTATCTGGAACAGGTAAGGGCCGAAGGCAGCATCAGCCGGGATCCCGCCCTGGGGTGGTCGGTGACGATTCCCCATCTCAGCCTGTTCAGCCGGGACGACACCGGGATACTGCAAACGCGGGAGGGTATCCGCTGGGTTGCCCTGGAGTCGATCCTTGACGGACAGTACCCCCTGCCTTTCGACCACCGCACCCTGGTCACTACTGCCCACGAGGCATTCCTGAACAAGATCAAGTACTCATCGCTGTTGCTTTACCTGTTACCAGAGAAGGTGGCGGTCAGCCAGATTGTGGCTGCCTACGAAACCTTTGGCATTCGCGTTACCAAACAGACGGTGTTCAGCCGGTGGGTAAACACCGGTCTGCTGACGGATACCGGTGAACGAAAGTCCCTCAGTGCCCGGGGCCAGGCCTCAAAGCTGTATCGCCTGGATGAAGACTCCCTGTCGTATTTTGATAGCGAGATCGGCAAGAGTTATGGCACACGATCGGGGAGTGATACTGAATCGCGGGTCAGTTGACGGAATGGCCAGAGGCTTCCATATTTCAGTAGGTGAAAAGCACGGGCAAACCGCTAGTTGGCGGGGAGTCCTGTCGCCTCTGCATACATTAAGGAGGATTTGAACGTGCCATACCAGAACAACGCCGACCTTCCGGACAACGTCAGAGACAACCTGCCTTCCCATGCCCAGGAAATCTATCGCAAGGCCTTCAATTCCGCCTGGGACGAATACAGCGATCCGGACGATCGCCGTGGTAACGCCGACCGGGAGGAAACGGCGCACAGGGTGGCCTGGTCGGCGGTCAAGCAGGAATACCACAAGGAAGGAGAGCGCTGGGTGAAAGACAAGGATTGACAGCGATTGTTTTTTGATCAACGTCAATCGATTCCGGTTCGTTTCAGGGTACAAGTGATGAACCAGGGAACACTGATGGAAGGTCGTGTGTCATGAACAGATTAAAAGGTAAGGTAGCAGCGGTAACCGGAGGCTCCGTGGGTATAGGCGCGGCAACCGTTGTCCGCATGGCGGAGGAGGGCGCCGCTGTCGCGATTCTGGACCGCCAGGATGACGAAGGGCAGGCGCTGGTTCGGAAACTGACGGATCAGGGGCTGACAGCGGGCTACTGGCACTGCGATGTCACCCGTGAACAGGAGGTAAAACGGGTGCTTGATGAGGTGGCCGACAAATACGGCAGCCTGACGGTACTGGTGAACAATGCCGGCATTTCAGGCGCCAACAAGCCTACCCACGAACTGACCGAGGAAGAATGGGACAGCGTCCAGAACGTCAACGTGAAGGGCGTGTTTTTCTGTATCAAGCATGCCATACCCCACATGCAGAAAGCCGGTATTGGCAGCATCATTAATCTGTCATCCATCTATGGATTGATAAGCGCCCCGGACGTACCGCCGTACCACGCTTCAAAGGGCGCGGTCAGGCTGATGACGAAGACCGACGCGCTGCTTTATGCCACCGAGAACATCCGTTCCAATTCCATTCACCCCGGTTTCATCTGGACACCGCTGGTTGAGGCTCACCTCAAAACCACCGGCATGGACCCTGAGGAAGCCAGGCGAATGACCGACGAACTGCATCCCGTGGGGCATATGGGAGAACCGGACGATATCGCGTGGGGAGCGGTCTACCTGGCATCGGACGAGTCGAAATTCGTCACCGGCAGTGAGCTGGTGATTGATGGCGGGTACACGGCGCGATAGGGCAAAAAAAGGTGGGGCAGGGGCTGAGACTATCCACGATTCCGGGTTCACCATAACCGGAACCATGGACGTCACATTGAAGGACGCTGCGGGCGGCTAGACGTAGAAGTCCAGGTCTTCCTGGGCTTTCAGCAGGTCCCGCATTTTGATGGGATCATCACCAAAGAAGAACACCAGCCCCCAATGGGTCCCGAAGGCCGAGCGGTCAGGCACGGTCTCTTCGGTTGGCTCATGCAACTCGTGCGACACGAAATAGGGATGCTCAATGGTTTCCTTGGGCATCTCAAGCTTGCTGACCACACGACGCCTTGGGTAAACCCCGAAGCAGCCTGCGTAGCCTTTCGCATCCACGACTTCCTGAGGAAAGAACGCCTCCACTTCCTCTTTGGTGCTTTTCGGGTCGAACACCAGCATGGAAGCCTGGTACGCATTGAAGCCATAGGCCATCTCGATAAGCTCGAACGCCTTGAACCCGGGTGGACGATAGGCCACCTCGCCGAAGTACATCTCGCCATCGGCGGTCACGAAGTATTCCGGGTGGATCAGGCCGAACTTGATATCGAACGTCTTGATCAGCAGCTCGATCTGTTTGGTAATCGCGTTTCGCCAGCTCTCCAGCTCCTTGGTGGCGGGCACGAACACCGAATAGCCCAGCGTTACGTACTCCGAGATGTTGAGGAACTGGATTTTACCGTCGTGGATCCAGGCCTCCACCGCGAATTCCCAGCCGCTGAGGTGGCTTTCCATGAGCAGGGGGTATTCCTCATCCGGAATGAGGTCAATTTCCTCCAGGGTGCGGATCATCCGGTGGCCAAGGCAGCCGGCCTTGTCAAAGGCCTTGACGTGAATCGGGTCATCCGGGTCGCCATCCAGCTTGAGCAGTGTCTGGTTGACGCGCTTCATGAAGCGGACGATATCGTCTTTCTCGTGGGCCTCCTCAAAAATACCGACACGGATACCGCCAAGCTGGGCGCGGCGCTTCATCAACGCCTTGTCACGAAACAGAATCGACTGCCCATACATGCGAGGGCTGTCCAGGAGAACAGAGTTGATAGCGCCAGACCACTCTACGGTTTCCTCGAATAGAGGTATGGCGACATCGACACCTTCCGCTTTCAACTTTTCGGCAATTTCCATGGATCGATCATTCAGTCGGATAAAATCCCATGGAATAAAAGGTATGTTGTTCGCGGTACAGAAATCCGCAGCCCATTCCGGTGCAACCACGATGTAGCGCCGGTCGAACTTTTGTGCGGCCTTGATCGCGTTGACGCTCCAGCCAAGCAGGGCGATGTAGCCTTTGTTCGGATCCTTCGGAGTCTCGGTGCCTTTCACCGAGTCCATTTCCGGATCGCGCCAGGCTGCTACCTCTCTAGGTAGCTCTTTCTCCGATGTCATCGACATATAGGTTCTCCTTGCTGGTTAGCCTGGAAGAAATGCGCTGAATTTGGAGCGCTCCAGGTGAACTGAGCCTTGTGCTTCAGGCTGTGTACCTTGCAGGGGGTTTAGTGACCCAGAACGAGGCAAAATCGGCTTTCTTGACGCTTTAGCCGAGAAGTTACGACGGGTCATTGCATCCCGATCATCTACTTCAATATAGACTCTCTGGTTACAAATAGAAACGAAAGGGCCGGAATCGATGGCTTCCGCAATCCCTGGAGCGCATCGTTACGCTATCCTGAGCGCATCAAAGTGACCCAACGGCGTCCAATACCCAAGTGCCTGAAATGGAAGCTCCCGGCGCTCTGGATGCGTTAGACGTCCGCGGCGCCTGGACAATTATATCGAGGCGGGCAGGTTGTGCTCGATTGCGTCTGGGTTTTGATTCGTGATGGGCAACCGTTCAACGGCGGGGGGGCTGCCTAAAGGAGGGTGCAACTTTGCAGGGAACGATATCCTAGGCGGATAGCGCATTTAACATAATATACATTATGCGCAGTCAGAGTTGCCAGGAACGGTTAAATTCCGCCCCGGTTGGGTGTATGACCACACAAAGTACTAAATTTCTCCACGCAAAGTGCTAAATTTTCACACAAAACGCTAAATTCGACGTCCGGAGTGTATGATGCTGTTTTCAAAGTAGTTAACGATTGTGCCTCGGCTCACACTGACAGCCAAAACCTAGTCGCGCACCCATCGAGAAGCGAGTATCTTTCACAGTAAGGTACTTTTAGCCAGGAGCGTTGACTATGAGCACAAAGGCTTCAATCACTTGCGGTAAACGCCATCACCTCTACTTCCAAGAATATCTAAATTCAGAGCCCAAGAACGTTTTCTTGGAGATCACTAGCCCTAGCGAATTCTCGGTGATGAAAGAAACTACGCGGAATGGCGTTCTCGACAGTCTGGTCGTCGAGATCCCTGCGGAGGTTATGGACGACATTGCCATTGCGTGGATCAAGAAGCGAAAGCTGCAAGGGGCTGTTGGCGGTCCGGTCGGAAATGAATGGGGAAGCCCGGACTGCCCTTGGGAATAGACATCCCACTGCTGACATCAAAAATCCGTTAAAATAACATTTTATTACGGATTTTATTTTTACCCTCTCCTTGCCTGCGAGCGGCTTACCAGGAGCTTAATCGATGAGCAAAACCGGCCAGGCACGCGTGCTCACGCCCGAGCAGTTCGCCCACCTGCTGAGCGTTATCCAAGAGCATCGCCAGATCGATTTCGTCGATCTGCAGTTCGGTTATGACTTGGCGGGTAATTTGAACAGCGTCGTCGACAATGCCGGTTCACTTCACGATCGGACCATAGGGTATGACGACGTGAATCGAATGACATCGGCGACTGGCCCGTGGGGAACGGAAACCATCACCTACAATGCCCGAGGGGATATCCTCACCCGCGACCGCAATGGTGACCTGCAGGAGTATTACTACAGCTCCGACAAGATGACATACCGCGTTTTCCCCACCTTCTACTACGTCATTTCCCATGATGCCCGGGGTAATATGACCAGCGATGGCCCCAACATCATGGTTTACGATGGCGCGAACAACCTCGCCTCCATTGATAACGGTTCCGACATTATTGACTACACCTACGATGGAGCGAATACCAGGGTGAGCCGGGCATCGTCTACCGATTTCACCAACGTATTCTATTCGAGTAAGGGCGATCTGCTGGGTGAGTACGACCTCTCGGCAGGATTCAAAGAGTACATCTACGTGGACTCGCAGGTTGCGGCGAAGGTCGTCGAAGACACTGCCACCGTCGGCCAATAACTGTCAGGGAGGACCACATCATGAAGACCATGATAGCTAAAACACTTGCTGCACTGGCAACTATGATCCTCGTTTCACTACCTCTTAGCGCAGCTGAGGTGGTGACCTATTACCACAATGATCAGCTGGGATCACCAATAGCTACGACCGATGACACGGGAGCTGTAGTTTGGCAACAGGTTTATGACCCCTGGGGAGAGCCTATAACTACCACTGCCAACAATCGGGCTTTCACGGGGAAATGGCGTGATCTAGAAACTGGTCTGAATGACTACTCTGCTCGATGGCAAAGCTCATCAATTGGCCGGTTTACTCAAATTGATAACGCACCTTGGCATGAGTCCATGCATACATTCTTTCAATAGATATGCTTATGCAAATAATAGTCCATATAGATACAAGGATCCCGATGGAAACGTACCGGTCGATACCATATGGGATATAGTGAATGTAGCTTATGATAGTGGACGTATTATTTATGGCAAGGCTACCGGCAACGACCAAATAGTTGCAGAAGCCACAACAGATTTGGCCGTTGACCTAGCTGCTACACTCATACCTTATGTGCCAGCTGGTTCTAGTAAGGTTGCACGGGCTGGCGATGCTAAAAATGGAACAAAATCCGGTGCTGAGAGCGCAGCTAATGCAGCACGCCTTCGAGGTCAGCTAGCTGGAGAGGAAATTGCTGGGGGGCACGCTTTCCAAAAACACGTTTTGCAAAACGGGGAGTTCGCCGGCCTCGGTATCCGAACCCGTAGGCAGTTCGCAGAGCATATTAGCAATGTAATCAATAATCCTACTGCAACCCGACAGCTTAGTGGAGGGCGGACTGCGTATTGGGACGATGCAAGTAGTACAGTCGTTATCCGGAACCCTCGTGCTTCGGATGGAGGAACAGCATTCCAACCAAAGAATGGCCGGAAATATTTTGATAACTTGAGGTGAAATGTGAAACTGTTAGACTCAGATATTGGTAAAGCAGAGATAGTCATGACCAGGGAAGAGCTGTCAATTATAAATTCTGCTCTTAATGAGGTATGTAATGGTATAGAACTGTTCGAGTTTGACTCCAGGATCGGTGCCGAGCGTGACCGCGTCGATACGCTACTTAGTGAAATTGGGTCTATACTTGATAAAATGGTTTAGAGTAATCAGTGAAACCGCAACCAAAATTTACGTTGAATTATAAGGTTTATTTATTTCTCACTTAATCCTTTTAATCTGGCCCGCTTCGGCGGGCTTTTTTTGTGCTCCGGCGAGAGCCGGATTTATCTGGCAATGAGCGCTACGGAGACGGGGTCAGTCAATCAAAGGGCGACTGCCGCCCCCTCTAGCTGAACCGTTTTCAGCTTGGTAATTCTCATCACCAAGTTGGACGAAAAATTTAGCACTTTATGTGGAAAGTCGAATCACCGTGACCTGTTCCCCTTTTACTAAACCGCTGTCTGCTTAGGTAGGGTCACTCTTGAGCTGGACGACAGATTTAGTACTTTGTGTGGACGCCCAGGCCTGCGCCCTATTCTAGAATCTACTTTAAGTTTGTTTAGCACTTTGTGTGGAAATCGTACTGTAACCTATTGATTCGTGGTCGGGGGAATTTAGCACTTTCTGTGGTCGTCCATTGGGCGATCACAGAAAGTGCTAAACGAAGACTGCGAGCGAGCCTTGGCCAAACACCAGGAGATGATCCCTTGCTTTCGCAAAGCCAAACCCAACTCACCCAAATATCGAACAATACCAGTACGCGTCGGGATTATTGATCCATTCCCCATGCTCGGTATCGGCAAATTTCTTGAGATCGCCCATATCGATTTGGTACCTAGCAAACACAGCGATCAAATCCCTCAGGTCCATTTCTTCAATATCCTGATCAATTAGGGTAATCACCAGGTGATGTCCTTCCCGTTCTATCAAGTTCACAGCCGGAATAGATTGCATCCATTTGAAGAAATTTTCTTCATCAAGATATGAATAGAACTTCGAGGGTTCTTTCACTCGGATTTTCATACTTTTGCCCATAATCAATACTGCCCCAATACTAGGTTGAGCCAGGCTGGGAAAAACCGGCTCCTGTGCTGGATCATCTTACAGGAGCGCAGATCTAAATAAGTATTCACTTTCATGCACTTGCGTTATGCGAAAGCAGTTTCTTTGACACTTCCACGCTCAGAAAACCTCGCTGCCCAGTCAGCCAGGAGTGGTTGGTCGCTCCCCCATTGCAGCTCAGGCAGTCGAAAATCGATATAGCTCAATGCAACGGCAGTAATAATCTGGCCAAGGTTGATGTCGGACCTCATAACGTCAGTGTTTACCATATCCTCCAGCCTTTGAAGACACCTGGTGATGGCATTCTGCCGACGAACTCCGAGTACCGTACTATCGCTCTCTTTCCCAAAGTGCTTCCGATTGATAACCGTCGTGAAAGCCGCATCGGTAAGACCCTGGCTCAGACCCGAGAGGGCAAGAACATCAGTATAGTCGGGGGTACGGAGCAAGCTGTTGGTCGAGGAAAGCCCGTCCAAGTAGGACGCTATGAGAAGGGATTCTGAGATGGCCTCTCCCTCATTCGTTACCAACACAGGAATTTTTCCGTTCGGGTTGGCATTGAGCAAAGCTTTGTCGTCCGCCCAGGGGTCTACCCAAATGAGATTCACATCGTTGCCCAGCTGCTTTTCGATCGCGCAGATGCGGGCGACTCTTGCGTAAGGCGACGTTTTGTTCAGGTACAGTTCCATATCAGTTCTACTCCATCTGTGTGGCTTTACGAAATAACAGGTATCGGGTTGATAGTAAGAGGCCGCCGCTCATCAGAATAACGGCACCAATGCTGAATAACGGTTCGTAGGTACCAAGAAACGCATAGACAGATGACAAAGCGTACCCACCCGCTGCTTGAGACGCTGCAAACATGGCAGTAGCCGTGCCCCATATCTTTTTATGGCCCGCAGGCCCGACGATCTCTGAAAGGCGTCCTGCTGTGAGAGCCACAATTCCGGGGATCATGGCCCCAACGACCAAGGATGAAACGGTGACACTGACCATGGAGACAGATACAGCCGGCAATGCCGTTGCTATGGACTTTGCCAGAAACCCTGACAGCAGGGCCCCATGCCAACCGAGCCTTTTGGCCGCCCGACCGGCAATAAAGGGTCCGAGCACAGCTCCTACACCCAGAACAGCCCACTGGTAACTCGCCATGGTCTGCCCCATACCAACTTCACGAGCAAGATAATCTACCCAGAAAACCGTATGGGGAACGAACCCGACTCCGTCCATCGCATAAGCCGCCAAGACTATACCGATACTCCATTTCTGTGCAGCGGTTAAGCCCCCTGCCCCATTTCCTGGCTGGGGAGCGGCTGGTAATGACTTCAAGCCAGCGAAAGCCCGATCGGCGATTAGGCCAGCTGCAGCAGCAAGTACGCCGAGTCCAATCCAGGCAAAAACAAGCCCTCCGTTTAGCAGTAATGGAATGGCGGTGGCCGACAAAAAAGCCCCGATCCCGATACCGGTAAAAACCATCGCTCCGGTAGCTGGTCGTTGTGCCTCTGGTGTACTCGAGAGTGCCAGAGACGGACCTACAACCATCAGGGTTGCACCGGCAAAACCAGACACAAAACGCCAGAGAAAGAACCACAGGAAGCCAATTGGACTCAGACAGAGAAAGAAGCTTAACGCTACTGCGACATATGCCCCCCCAAGCACATAGCGGAGCTTGCATCGCTCAGAAAGGGTATGCGCGCCAATGGCACCGCCGAGATAGCCGAGCAGATTCGCGGCGCCCAGGTATGCAGCTTCCGTGGCTGTAAACCAGTTGGCTTCTACGAGTGCGGGAATAATTGGCGTGTAGGCAAACCGCGCCACGCCAATACCCGCAAACGTGGCCATCGCTCCAACGAACAACGCAGAGAGATTGAACCTGCTCTCTATCATGGTGTTATGCCCCCGTGGCGCTAAGTTTGCCCGGCTCATGGCCCTGTTCTGACTGGGTCGGCCTCAGGCTCTGTCGGAACATGATGGTCACGCTTCTCCCCGCATCTACCAGAGCTGTCGAATTTACGCAGGGTCTGGGAACGATATAGGTGTAGAATTTCGTGCCCTCTGAAACGGTCCCAAGCGCCCAGGCATTTGGCACGCTCTCGCCAGAGCTCGTGACAAGGTTGAGCTGGTCATCCACCTCAATGCCTCCAACTTCGACGTTCCCGTTTGTGAAGGGGCGTATCAGCCCCCGCATCATGAGGTTCTGTACCAAGGCGGACCGATCCTGCGTCGGTGATGACTTGGGGATTTGCGCCTTGCACAATACGTCAGCATAGATCGATTTCTGCTGCTCATTGAATGTGGTACTGACGATCTGAAATTGTGCTGCGCCTTCTGAGAACGTCACTTTAGGATTCGGGCCAAACCCGATATCCAGGTATCCGGCCTTGTACAGCGCGATCATTTCCTCTAACCGTTGAACAGGTGGGCCAACGGCAAGGCGGTTCATAACGGGAATGAACTTCTTCAGGAACTGTTGGTGAGATTCCGGAGATAGCCAACCAAAGTCCACCGCGTTTCTCAGGTTGTCGCGTACATCCCGGAGCACATCACAGGCAGCTTTGTAGGGCCCGGAGACATTCCCCAACTGGGCCTCATGAAGATCCTGTTCCAGAAACGTCACTAGCCAATTCCGATAGGCGTCCGGGTTATCCAGGGCAGAGTCAGCGATCGGATTAGCGATGTTTTCCCAACGGAATAGCTCGATACCGGGGCAATCATTCACAATTAGATTCTCGGTGGCCTCAGCGCCAAGACGTACCAGCATCTCACCCAGAAGGTGTGCATAACTGTTTCCATACAGTTTGGTTGCCTGGGTGGTGTAAAAAACGTACTGCATGTCTTTCAGAAGCAGAGGGAATATGTCGTTGAAGAAGTCCAGCTCCCCCCGGTTCTTGGTCATTTTCCAGTGTCTGACCTGGTCCGCCGTCAGAAAGCGAGCCTGATACTGATCGGATGCGCCTTTCTGATTTATCGCCCGGCATGAGAGCGGGAGGCCACTTCTGCTGATGATAGCAAGGCGGGGCTCATCGCCAGATGGTTTGTAACACAGTTCGCCAGTCTCAGCGTTCCGATGGAACCGACCACCTCGCCCGACAGTCAGGGACACAATGGCGTCAATAGCGGTCAGCCCCATTCCCTCTATAGCAACCGTTGCTCCCGGTGGAACGTCCTTGAAATGAGTATGGATAGGGGCTGGCCCTGGCATCACATATTGGAGGTATCGATTGCGAAAACGATTATTCTCTACAAACTGGATCCGGGCCCTATCACGCTCATCGGGGTAGTTCTCAGAATGGCCTGTCGCCATGAACAGAAAATCTGCATCGATCTCAGTTTGATCATCACACAGGATGGAAAAGGTCTGGTCAGGCCTGTGAATTACGTCCTTTGCGGAGGTCTTGTGCAGGGTCACCTTACAGAAACGGTCCAGGCGGCGGCATAGGTACTGGTAGACCCAGTGCAGATACTCTCCAAATAATCGTCTCGGCAAATAGCAGTTGGGCGTGCACTGGTTATAACGGTGGTCATCCAACCCTGCGGCCCACTCATACATGTTCGGTCCAGGTAGTAGTGGCCCTGCATCCTTTACGGTTGGATCCATGAACATCGTTATCTGCGAAGCAACTGT
Organism: Marinobacter lacisalsi; assembly: GCF_042651045.1. NCBI lineage: Bacteria > Pseudomonadati > Pseudomonadota > Gammaproteobacteria > Pseudomonadales > Marinobacteraceae > Marinobacter > Marinobacter lacisalsi. The sequence goes on along the minus strand of NZ_JBHSDI010000011.1, from coordinate 188,262 downwards.
ATTCAGTAGCAAGTAGTCGGGCTGGTCGTCGTAATGTATTCCGACGCCGGGGACGCCTGGTTCAATCAGGTGGAGGTGTACCGGTTGTGAGCCATAGCCGTTGCAGACGTAGGCGGTAATGCGCTCTAAAACGTTCAGGCCGCGAGGCCCTAACCCCAGGATAGCTATCGAAGTCACTGTTTCGCTCCTTGCAGATTTGGACGACCCCATCAACACGGGGCACTTCGAACAGCGTGGGCCTAACCCCACCCCATCCCTGCTCGCAAGGTATGCAACCAGCCATTTCATTTGAAGTGATTTGTTATGATATTGGAGATCATCTATTGTGATACTCACTGCATGGAGGAGCGTCAGATGCAACTGAAGTCGTTAAGGATATTTCGAGAAGTGGCCCGGACCGGGAGCTTTGTAGCTGCGGCTGAGTTACTGCATACGGTCCAGTCCAACGTCACCGCACATATCAAAAAGCTCGAAGTGGAGCTGGATGCCAAGCTGATAGATCGCCACGGAACAGTTCGACTTACCAGCGCTGGTCAGGCGTTGATTCAGTACGCAGAGAGTATCTTATCTGCCCACGACGAAGCGCTTTCACTTTTCGAGAAGAACGCCTCCCCCCGGGGGCGTCTCCGGATCGGAGCAATGGAAACCACAACAGCCCTGAGGCTCCCACCCATCCTCGCAAAATTCCACGAAATGCACCCTGAGGTCGATATAAAGCTTCAGACCGGACCGACGGCGGACCTGATCAAGGGAATGATGGAAGGAAAGCACGACTGTATCTTTGTGGCCGGGAAGGTGAATCACCCCCGCCTTCATCTCTTCAAAGCGTTCGACGAACAACTGGTTCTTGTCGCCGGGCGGCACATGGAAGAGATGCCGGCGCCCCAGGAACTACAAACGGCGACATTTCTAGCCTTTCGTCAGGGGTGCAGCTACCGTCAGCGAATTGAGCTGCTGATGGCGAACTATGGTGTCTATGCGACCCGCATATTCGAATTCGGCACTCTTGACGCCATGCTGGGGTGTGTTGCAGCTGGGATGGGATACGCCATATTACCTCGCAAGACGGTTGAGGCCCATCGGCACCGTTTCGATGTGCACAGCCACCCCCTGCCCAAGGAGATTGGGCAGGTAGGCACCTATTTCGCGGCACCCGAAACCGACACCTGGACACCGGCAATGACGGCGTTTGCGGATATTCTCCGAAGGGCGGTGGTCCAGCCAGAGTCATGTGTAGATGTCGGCAGTATCACTAAGAATGATACCGCAGTTCACACCTGATAATTGGACTGAAAGTGGCTAATGCGGGAACCTCCATGGCACCGTCAAACAAGGTAGTGCATGGCGTAAGTCGAAGCGGCTTACCAAGGGTTCCTAATGCTTTTAAAGTCTATCAACGCCAGTCCGGCGCCGCTAAAGCTTCGAACACGAAACCTGGTAGTGAAATCTCAGCCCGTTGTAGGCTTTGCAGCGTGTTGCTGGGTGGCACTATTAAGCATAGGGGTTTCGCCAGAAAGTGCCTGGGCGAAGACCGTTACTTTGGCGTCTGTGGGCGGCGGAATACTGCTAAGCCTATCCACCTGGATGAGGAAAAGCTCTGCCGGCTGGGGCCTTGCGTTATTTGGGCTGGCAGCCATCTCCTACACGGTTCTGAATACCCCTTTCGACCCAGCTGCAGGTGCCACCCGGTTTTCGTCGGTGATTCTCCTCTTGTTAGGCATCGGCATTCTTCGAAAGTACCTGGTTAGCCAGAATATTTCGCATGTCATAGAGCAGGTGTTAGGGCAGCCGAGGTTGAGGGAGTCCCCCTTCCCCCTTTTCCTTTTGTATTCATCGCTTACCTTCTTGCTGAGTTTGGCCGTAGTGCCGCTGGTTGGCACTCTTACGCGGAATACTCAGCTCGACCATCGGGACCATGTTCGTATAGCCATGCGGTCAGTTGGCTCGACGATGTTTATCGCACCAACGACCGTTGGCGCCGCCGCCGTTGCTTTGATGTTTCCGGATCTAAACTGGGGCCAGGCTGTAGTGGTCGGCATCCCTTTGGCGGCTGCGATGATGATGTTGACGTGTTTGCGTGGTTCGGGGGCCGGAAGTGAAAAGCAGGTTCCTTCACCTGGGTCGACTGACCTTCGTTGGCTCTACAGATTGATTGGCTTGTTCGTCAGCATCTTAATTGGCGCGAAATTCGTAGCCGGACTCGCGACTGTTACGGCTGTAGCACTGGCAGTCTCCCTGTCCGGAGCGCTTTCAACGATCCACGCGCAAGGGCTGAAAGCCCTAATAGCCAATGCCGGGGAGGCAGTTAATAACTCAAGCGCTGAAATACTGATGTTCATCGCCTGCGGCACGCTTTTTGTGGCGTTGAACTCGACTGAGGGTTCGCTGTTTCTGCAGGGTGCTGTTGAGGGAGCATCTGGCGTACTATCGATAACGCCCGTTCAAGCGCTTGTGATTGTTTCGGCCCTCCCTCTGCTTTCAGTCTGTGGCATACACCCAATGGTTTTGTTCACAGCCTTTTTCCCCATATTTCACTCAGTTTCCACTGTCGGCAACGTCATTCAGTATCACTGGTGGATAGCCATGTTCGTGATTTCACAGCTCATATCGCCAGTTTCAATCAGCGCTATTGCAGCAGCTTCGTCAATCGGACTGAGTCCTTATAAGGTCAGCTTACGGCTCCATGCCGGGTTCGCTCTGCTGCTGTCAATTTGTTGCGTAGGATATCTTTCATTGGTTGGAAGCCTCCTTTAGCGAAGTCCCACCTAGTTCCCAAAAGTTCTGAAAGGTCTGATTCCTCAACCTCCGCAACCAACATAACGCTCTCAAAGTCAGGCTCATCAAGTCGCTGCCAGGAACCATCACCCCAGCGAATCACATCGATCTTTCCTCCGCTATTAAATCCAACCTCTCTTTAGTAATGTTCGTTGCAGACGTTCCACCTGTCCCGCCTAATTCGACATCAATGTCCTGTATCTGTTAAATAATTTCAATGAGCTTCTTCCCTACCTTCTACTACGTCATTGCCCACGATGCTCGGGGCAACATGACTAGCGATGGCCCCAACATCATGGTCTACGATGGGGCAAACAACCTCGCCTCCGTCGACAATGGATCCGACATCATCGACTACATCTACGATGGTACAAACACCCGGGTCGGTCGGGCGTCCTCTACGGATTTCACCGACGTGCTCTATCTGAAAAATGGCGATCTGCTGGGCGAATACGACCTTTCAGCAGGTTTCAAAGAGTACATCTACGTGGACTCGCAGGTCGCGGCGAAAGTTGTCGAAGACACTGCCACCGTCGGCCAGTAATAGTCAAGGAGGACCGCATCATGAAAACCATCTACGCTAAAGTACTTGTTGCGCTGGCAGCTACGATTCTTGCTTCACTACCTGTTAGCGCAGCTGAAGTGGTGACCTATTACCACAATGACTATCTAGGATCACCAATAGCAGCAACTGACGACACCGGGGCTGTGGTCTGGCAACAGGCATATGATCCATGGGGCTTTAAGCTAACCCAGAATACTGATGAGCGAGGCTACACCGGTAATTGGTTAGACGAGGCAACCGGTCTCGCTGATCACAAAGCGCGCTGGTATACTTCTTCAATCGGTCGTTTTACAGCTATCGATCCCGTTAAGTGGCAAGAAAGTAATATCCATTCCTTTAATCGATATGCTTATGCCAACAACAGTCCTTATAAATTCGTTGACCCCGATGGACGGGCAGGAAAGATAGCAACCTTAATTAGACTTATTGGCTCAGGATCAAAGGAGCTTGGTCGTATAACGAAACAACGGGCGGTTCGGGCCAGGCTACAAGGTGAGAATGTTCATGCTGATAGCAGACAAGCGGCTCAACAGATTGAAAGGGCCGCCGCTGGGAACCGCAAGGTGTTAAAGCATAAAGGACACAAACTAGCCGACGGCTCAACCGGTAACCCTCATTATCAAACTGAAGGCTTGAGGGGACATACATTCTGGGGAACTTTGGGAAGTGCTTTAATGGGTCTGGGTATTGGTCTTGATCATCTTGCGAATGGAGTAGAAATAATAGATCCGACTACTTATCTAACTAGTGGTGGTGACCGATACCTTGATCCTAACGGCAATGAAGTATCATGGGATGATATTGTGAAGCGCACGCAGGCAGCAGAATCCCAGCCAGGTGTCGATTCGGAAGGGAATTCGTCGGAAAACTCTGAGTAACAATAGAAGGATAAAGCAGTGCCGAAATACTATGCACTGATTGAAGGTGTAAATTTTACTTCCCATATTGACGGTGACGCCGTCAATATGGGTTTTTTCGCCAACCTTCAATTTGAAGGTGATTTTCAAAAGAATAGTGATGTTTTAGATGTCCTATGGCTCCATCTCAAGGCCAGGCTTCATGAAAGTGATTTGAAGTTTACAACGAACCAGCAGTCATATTTTGTAGTTAGACAGCTTGATTGTTTGGAGGCGTTTGATCATTCGCCAGGGTTTTGGAAAGGGTTCTCTACTTACAAGATTGATAGTGTTGATCGCATTAAAAATAAAGTTAAATTTTTTGTTAATTGTGGATTGGTAGACTTGAGGATCACAAAGCCAATTTATCGTCCTGTTAGAATAAACGAGCAACTCTAACCCAGCACCTTAGTTTCAGGCGCTCCTGTAACCATCCCCTGAAATCGGTGCCTGCGTCATTAGAGTTTGCCGGCTTACGCGGTAATCCCCCAGAAAAATCCGGCTTTTGAGCCGGACGACCAATTTAGTACATTGTGTGGAAACTGAAATCGGCCCGTTATTCTAGAATTTACTTTAAGTTTGTTTAGCACTTCGTGTGGAAATTGTGCCGTAACTTTCTGATTTTCGGCCGCAGAGATTTAGTACTTTGTGTGGTCGTCCAGCAGCCAGCTCCGGAAACCGGTCATCTGCATGCGGCTGCTGCGCAGACGCATGCAGAACGATGCCGGTCACGACGAGCAGCTGTAGTGCGACGATCCTCCAACATTAAAGAGTTCCAGCGGCTTCAGCCGGTAGTATTTCTTCTCCACGTCCTCGGTTTGCTCCGCGTATGGCTGAGTCATGACCTCCTGCAGTTCTCGCAGCAAGGCATAGTCCCCGGCTGCGGCTTGCTGATAGGCAGGAACAACGAACCATTCCCTAAGACTGTACTTCGGGTTGACCCGCTTCATCTGACTTGAAAGCTCCTCACGAGAACGAGTTTGAGTGAGCGATTTCCATTTCGTAAGCCACGCTGACCAGCGCCTGTCTATCCCGTCCGGGTCTGCAGCATAGGTCCGGCCTTTGTAGAAGCTCTTTTTGATTGGCCCAATGTCGTCGGGCAACGAAGACAGTTCCCGGAAAAACAGGATGTAATCAACAGTCGTTTGCATCATCAGTTTTGCAAGATCGACGAACAAGGCCTCGTCAAACGCCTCAAGCCCAAGTTTGTCCGCCCACATCTTCTCCAGTTGTTCCTGCATCACCTTCGGAAAGCCGCTCTGAATCTCATCGAGCTGCCGCAGATCGTCCTCGCGCGCCGTCAACAAAGGCCGTAGCGCTGAACAGAACGAGTAGAAGTTACGTTCTGCCGCCAATGGTTGGTTGAGGAACGAGAAGTGAGCTCCGCCACCCGTCCAGGGTTGGTACTGCGGATCAAACAAATCAATGAAACCAAAGGGTCCATAATCCAGCGTGAAGCCGCCGGCCGCGCAGTTATCGCTGTTGAAGTTCCCCTGGCAGTAACCAACCCGGATCCAGTTCGCCACAAGTGATGTCAGCCGGCTTCGGAACTCCCGTGCAAGCAGCACGACTTTTTCGGCAGTGGCCAGTGACCGGTCGATATCGTCACTGTACTCGCGGTCAATCAGGTGCAGGACGAGTTTCTCGAGCTCCTCCATCGCCTGCGGGTGTTCCTCCTTGCGGGCACGACGACTGAATAGCTCGAGCTGCCCTACCCGGATGAACGACGGTGCAACACGCGTGGAGATGGCAACAGGCTCGGACACAAGAATATCGGGATCTATTGAGCGTGAGCCTTCCGAATACCACGGACGTCTGACTTGCTCGGTTTTCGATACGTACAGGCTCAGGGACCGTGACGTGGGCACACCGAGCGCGTGCATATGCTCCTGAGCCAGGAACTCCCGGACACTGGACCGCAGAACCGCCCGGCCGTCCGCGCCGCGACAATAGGGTGTGCGCCCTGCCCCTTTCAACTGCATTTCCCAGCGCTGCCCATTGATGACAGCCTCGAGCACGGAAATAGCACGACCGTCGCCGTAGCCATTGCCGGTCTGGAACGGGCATTGCTGATAAAACTCATTGCCGTAGATGGAAAGTGCGTAGCCACAGGCCCAGCCAACGTTGCGCAGAGGCTCCGGAACCCGGGATAAGTCGCCGGAGAACATGCGGACGAAATCGTCTGACTGCGCCAGGCTGTCAGCAAAGCCCAGTTCGCGAAACAGGTTTTTTCCGTGGGAAACGTACTCGGGATTTTCGATGGGCGTGGGCTTGACCGGAACATAATGGCCCGAGAAGACCTGTCTTGGCGCGTGGTCGGCTCCGTTTGCTTTCCCCTCAGGATCGCTGTGGAGCGTGTCCATGAATGAATAGTCTGCCAACGGTGCGAGATCGTCGAGGGTCCGGATAGTAGTGGGCGTTTCCCGGTGATGTCGGTTTATCATGGGGACTCCTCTTGCGTCGGGCAGATGATGCTGAAAGCGAAAGACGCTTTCAGCGTTGCTTGAGGTGGCATTTGCAGTGCCAGCGAATCAGGCGGTCAACATTGTCCATCACGATGTCCAGCCTACCGCTCTACCCATTGGGTTTGCTTTTGAGGTCCTTTAGCGCTTCCATGGCCTCATCAACCCGATCGCTGGGTACGAACATGTGGTCGTGATAAAACCCTGCAATGACGTTGGTGGTTATGCCGCGCTCGGCAAGCAGGCTTGTTACCACGGATGTAAGCCCCAGAGCTTCAAGACTGGAATGGCCTTCCAGCGTAATGCGGCGGAAGATTCTATAATAATCCAGGCCTTCGGCTTTGGCCTGTTCCAGAGGAATCACCAGGGTAAGACCTTCCAGTTCGGCAATGCTGACAATGGGCTTGAGCTTTTCCAGTTCACCATACTTTGCGCGCGGCACAGTGCAGTAGACATAGGTCGTCAAATCCAGTTTTGGCGAGAGCTGCTTGATCAAATCCTGGAGAAACTGTGAGCGGTTCATGTCTGACTGTCCTTTAACCAAATGTCTTGGGGATAGGGTTCATGGTTACTGACTTTGCTCCTTTGGTCCGGTGGTTTCAACACTGTTGTATTTTCGGAACAGCGCTTTGGCCGGCCGGCCAGGTTACCTTGCAGACGATCCACCTGTCTCGCTTAGTTCCACATCAAGGTCCTGTATCTGCTGAATAATTTCAATGAGTTTCTTACCCGACCTGGTCAGCGAATATTCGGGGCGTGGCGGAACTTCCGGAAAGCTCTCCTTGCGTACCTATCAGTTATTCGAAATTGGGTTCATACTGAATGTTGAAAGCATGGGCATCCGACAGAGCGCTAATGCCAAATCACTCGCAGTCAGAGGTAGACAGACCGCATGAGTAAAAGCCAAGACAGAAAAAAAGATACGAAAAAGAAACCGCTTTTAACCGCCAAGGAAAAAAAGAAGGAGAAAAACGCCAAGAAAAACGAAACCGATGTACTGGGACATTGATTCAAGGGGGAGGATGCCCTTCACCGCCCCCCCTCTACCCACTTGGGGCGTGGGTTTTGGAATCGGTTCCGTTTGCTTGCTCCTCAGGATCGCAGTTGATTAACGTCGACGTCAGCGGGACGCTGTCTGGGTTATCCCCAGCCGCTTGTTGACCGCATCACGAATCTCCCGATACCGCTCAGGATTTTTGGCCAGGATTTCCAGGCTGTCCTCCGGGAAAATTTCTTTCTTCTTTTTCTCGGCTTGTTCATTGGAAAAGATATCTGGCAGCATCTGCTCCAGGCTACGCAACATCACCTCAGGTGAAACCGATGCGCCTGGTGATGCGCCCAGTATGGTGCCGTAGGTTTTATCTTTGGATACCAGGATCTCGGTGCCCATCTGCAAATCGCCATCCCGGATGATCTGCACGCGCTGGCCTGCTTCAACCGGCTTCCAGTCGAATTTCTTGCTCATTCCCGGCGCAAAGCTATCCAGTTCCTCGAACATGCTTTTTTCGCCCTTGAAGGTCTCCGATACCAGGTATTTGACCAGGGGGAAGTGCTCCATGGCGACGTTCAGCAGGCCCGGAATGTCATGCAGGCGCATGGACCTGAGGTAGTCCACAAATCCACGGCCTTTCTCAAGAACCGGCTTGAATGAGGCGAAAGGACCAAACAGCAAATAGTACTGGCCATCCGCAACCCGCAGATCCAGATGCGGTACCGACATGGGAGGCGCTCCCACCTTGGCCTTGCCATAGGTTTTGGCCCGGTACTGGTCGGCCTGTTCCGCGCTGATCGGAGCCTGCAGGAAGCGCCCGCCCACCGGGAAGCCGGTAAACCGCTTTGCGAACGGCAAGTGGCTCTTTTTCAGGATGGGAAATGCGCCGCCGCCGGCGCCCACGAACAACACATCGGCTTTGTATTGAGTGGCAACTCCACCGCTTTCCGTTTCCACAAGCCAGCTTCCGGCGGGGCTACGGTGGACGCGCTTGACGTGGGTGCCGTAGTGGATCTTCACGCCCAGGTCATCGGCGGCGTGCCGGGCCATCTGTTCTGTCAGTGCGCCGAAGTTGACGTCGGTTCCGGTTTCCACAATGGTCGCCGCCATTTTCTCATGGCGCGGCCGCTCTTCCATCGTGTACGGAATCCAGCTCTTGATTTCGTCGAAGTCTTCCGAGTAGCGCATCTGCTCAAAAAAGTGGTGAGCGGACATTTCCCTGAATCTCAGGCGCAGCTCTTCAATGGCCGGTTCGGAAACAATGGTGCAGTGTCTGGTCTGGTTGATGAACGTTGTCGGGTCGGTTATGGCGCCCTTGTCTATCAGATACGCCCAGAACTGTTTGGCCACGTTGAACTGGGCATGGATCTTCAGTGCTTTTTCAACGGAAATGATCTCTTCATCCACCGGGGTGTAGTTCAGTTCGCAGTTTGCTTCATGCCCCGTGCCAGCGTTGTTGAAGACCCAAGAGTTCCCGGCCCCGGGGCCGTCCAGTCGTTCAAGAAGGGTGATATCCAGTTCTGGGGCCAACTCTTTCGCCAGAACGGCGAAGGTGGTTCCCATGATCCCTGCGCCAATGATGGTTACGTTCATAAGCTCTACCTGTCAGACTCCGCTTTACTGACGTGAAACATCAGATTCGTATGGCCTGAAGGTACCATGCCCGGAGCCAACACGGAAAAACGGACCCTGACCCCTGTCTCTGCTCTCAACCGTGAACGATACGGACCAGACGCTCAGCCAGCGGATAATCCGAATGCCTGACCATGCTCCGCCCACTCCGAATCCGGCACAATCACGATCTTGCCCAGGTAACCACTGCCGCGATTGACGAAATAACGCTCTGCGTCGTGCAGCTTCGATAGCCTGAACGCAGCGTGCAGGACCGGTTTGAGTTGACCGCTGCGGATCCACTCCACCAGTTGTTCCGCTTCTTCGCGGGTGCCATGGGAGACACCGAATATCTGGACCTGGTACAGGTAGATACGGGTCCACATGATCTCTGAAAGGTTGCCGGCACTGGCGCCTGCGATGCTGAGTCTCGGGTAGTCTTTGCGTGACTTCATGTCGAAGATCATGGTGTCGATAAAACGGTCGGTCATCTCTCCACCGGCCAGATCCATCACCGCATCGATCGGGTCGCCCCCGGTCACCGCTTTGACACGATCCTCGAAGTTGTCCATATCCGAGCGATCCAGTACGGCCTCGGCCCCCAGCTCCTTCAGGGCGTCTGCCTTGCTCTGCTGGCTCAGGGCATAGGGTATGGCGCCCACGATGCGGCATAGCTGGATCAGGGCGGTACCGACCCCACCGCTGGCACCGGTGACCAGTACCCGCTCTCCGGACTTGATACCGGCAGACGTCATCATGTGGTAGGCGGTCTGGTAGGAACACATGCCCATGGACGCCAGTTCCGCATCGGCCAGCTCCGGGTTGGGCACGTGATGAAACTGGTCTGACGGCAGGGCCACGTATTCGGCGAAGCCGCCGTCGGCGCCATGGCCGTAGTAATCCGGCGTCAGGTTGATGTCCCGCCGACTATCGGGATACAGGTTGAAATCCAGCAGCCCGCGTTCACCAATGCGGGCCGCATCAACGCCCTCACCGACCGCGACCACACGGCCTACGATGTCTGCCCCTTGAATGCGGGGGAATGTCAGCGTTGGCTCGCCGCCCATGGCGAAGGAGGTTACATCGCCTTTGTCTTTGGTCGGGTACAGCCCCTCGCGGGCCTTGCGGTCGGTATTGTTCTTGGCGGTCGCCGTCACCTTTACCAGCACTTCGCCACGACCCGGTGTGGGTGTGGCGAAATCCTCTCGATAAACCAGGTTATCGACATCGCCATGGCCGGTCAGCACCATGGCTTTCATGGTTTCCGGGATAGCGTTCTGGTTCATGTTGGGGCACCTCCGATTACGATTCCCTGAACCCTAACGGCGCAACGCCCTGGCCTGCAAGATCGGGAAAGTCATCGTACATGGTCAGCGGTTCAAAGCTCTTCCTGGTCGCGAGGAACTCGGGCCGCTCGTGTTTCGCCGCATAGGGCTCGCCCGGGGTGTTCTCGACGCTGTTGTAGACGAAAAACAGGTTAGATCTTGGCCAGGGGGACATGTTCCTGTTGGAAGCATGCAGTGTGTTGCATTCAAACAGCAACAATGAACCTGCCGGGCCCTTCGGTGCCTGGATGCCGCCCCGGTCGGCGAGCCTGGCCAGCGCAGTCTGGTCCGGGACGCCCAGACGCTGGGTCTTGAGCGAATCTTTCCAGTTCTTGTCCGGTGTCTCCCCTATGCAAGGTACGAAATAGTGATGGGAGCCGGGAATCAGCATCAGTGGCCCGTTGAACTCATTATTGTCGGTCAGCATCAGTGAGGCACTGACCGCGCGCATGCGTGGCATGCCGTCCTCCGCATGCCAGGTCTCGAAATCGGAATGCCAGTTAAAGCCACTGCCTTCAAAACCGAATTTGTCGTTGATCCGTGACTGGTGAATGTAGACTTCGCTGCCGAGCAATTGCCGGACCATGCCCAGGATACGTGGATCACGGGTCAGTTGGTGGAACTTTTCCGACAGTTGATGCATGGCGAAAACGGACCGGATCTCGCCTGTGTTGGGGTCGTTGATGATCTGTTCCGACTCCATCAGCTCCTTGTTGTTGGCCATCTCCCTGAGCTCGCCAAAAAACGGCTCCATGCGCTCCTGATTGAAGAAACCTTCAAACCAGAGAAATCCGTCCCGTTCATACCGTGAAAGGGCGGTTTCGTCCAACGGCCCCTCCCACCGGAACTGGTTTCTGGAATGTATCACCGGGTCCTTCCTCAGGAAGGGGGCGATGGGCTCAGCAGTCTCTTTCAGCCGTGAAGGAAATGGATCCTGGAAGTTGGTCATAGGGCAGACTCCTTTACCGTGGGGTATATGGGCTTCAACGCATGCAGCAGGCAGGTTCAGGTCGATACCAGGTAATGGACGCTGAACAGCCCCTCGTCATCCGACCACACCCGGCAACTTTCGAAACCAGCACGGCTGGCCAGGTTCCGGAAGCCGGGAACGGTGTATTTATAGGAGTTTTCGGTGTGGATCGACTCCCCTTCCCTGAAACGAATCGATTGGCCATTGAGGCTTAACACCTGGGAAATCCGGCTGTCCAGATGCATCTCGATCCGTGACTGTCGTTGGTTGAACACGGCCCGGTGGCTGAAACGCTCCCGGCGGATGTCCAGTTTCAGCTCCCGTCGCAGCCGGTCCAGCAGGTTCAGGTTGAATTCAGCGGTAATGCCCTCGGCATCATTGTAGGCCGCTTCCAGAAGGTGGGGGTCTTTGAGAAGGTCAACGCCGACCAACAGGCCGCTGCCGGTGGGTAAGCACCCGTGCAGGCTTGTCAGGAAGCGTTCCGCCGCTTGCGGTGTGAAATTGCCGATGCTTGAGCCGGGGAAAAATGCAACCAGTTGTTCCGGGCGGATAGCCTCCGGCAGTGAGAGACCCCGGGTGAAATCCGCGCAGGCGGCATGCACTTCCAGCCACGGATAGTCGGCTGCCAGACGTCGGGTGCTGCTGATCAGGAAGTCACGGGAAATATCGACACCGAGATAGCATTGCACCGACAGTGATTCCAGCAACAGCCGGACCTTGCGACTCGCCCCACTGCCCAGCTCGACCAGCGTGGCGTTATCGCCGGCAAGCTCGGCGATTTCCGGCACGGCCTGCCGGAGTATCGCCTCCTCGGTACGGGTCGGATAATACTCCGGAAGTTGACATATTTTCTCGAAAAGCTCTGAACCCTTATGATCATAAAAGAACTTTGGCGAACAGAACTTGGGTTTGGCCATCAGTCCGGCGACCACCTCCTGCGCCATGGTCGGGTGGTCACCGTCCAGTAACTGGTCGTAGAAATGAATGTCCGTTGCGTTCATTACAGGGCCTCCCTGGCAAGCCGGAATCCTGAAAAGGCCCATCGGGCCGATGGTGGAAAGAAGTTTCGGTAGGTAGGCCGGAAGTGACTTGCCGGGGTGGCACAGCACCCGCCCCTCAGCACCATCTGGCCGGACATGAATTTGCCGTTGTACTCGCCGAGGCTGCCGGGCAGTGCCTGGAAGCCCGGATAGGGGTGGTACGCGCTGCCGGTCCACTCCCACACATCGCCAAACAGCTGCAGCGGCAGGCCACGCTGGAATTCGGTCGGGGGTTCCGGAGCCACAGGCTGGAGATAGCCGTCTTCCAGGAAATGGCCGTTCCAGTTCCGGGTAAATGTTGCGGCATGCTCCCACTCGGTTTCAGTGGGTAGCCGTTCTCCGGCCCAGCGGGCGAAGGCCTCTGCCTCGTAGTAGCTGACGTGACACACCGGCGCATGGGGATCCACCGGTTTCCAGCCTGTGAGGGTAAAATGCCACCAGTGGCCATCCCGCCGCTGCCAGTACAGCGGCGCCTCCCAGCGGGTTTGCTTCAGCAGTTGCCAGCCGTCGGACAGCCAGAATGCCGGGTCGTGGTATCCGCCCTGCTCCATGAACTGAACGTATTCCTGGTTGGTTACGGGCCGGGTTGCCAGCTCGAACGGCTCCAGATACTCACGGTGGGCCGGGCGCTCGTTGTCGAAAGCGAAGTCTGCGCTGGTGTCGTCTACTCCGATCGACACCAAACCGCCCTCGTAACGGCGCCACCCCATGCCTACCGGACGCTGTCTGGGGGGAGTCTTGAGCGCATCGGAATACAGCGCCCCCATGGGGTTCTGGGCCAGGATGTGCTTGATGTCCATGGCCAGCAGTTCCTGGTGCTGCTGTTCGTGCTGGATACCCAGGCAGGCCCGTTCGGCAATCGTGCGGCTATGCTGGGCGGGCGGATTGCTCAGCAGCAGCCCCATGGCCTCGTCCACGTAGTGCCGGTAACGGTAGATGTCTTCCACCGTTGGCCGCGACAGTATTCCCCGGCTGGCGCGGGGAAAGGGTGTACTGTGGGTTTCGTAGTAGGAATTGAACAGATGATCGTACTGTTCGTTCAGCGGAACATAGCCCCGCAGGAACGGCTTCAGCAGGAATGCCTCAAAGAACCAGCTGACATGTGCCAAGTGCCACTTCGGAGGGCTGACGTCGTCCATGCTCTGGATGACGTAGTCTTCCGTTTGCAGCGGGCTGCACAGTTGCTCGGTGACAGCACGAACGTTTCTGAAGGATTCGAGCCAGTCTTCCGGCGCGTTGGGCTCTTCAGCCGGGACCGGGTATAACGGTTCTGCGTGGGACATGGCTGCGCTCTCTGGTCACTTGTGGGCCTGCCCGTAGCCATCGAAATGGCCAACAACCGGAGTGCGTTAAGGACCACTGTCAGCTGCGCCTGATTCATGTCCGACAACCGACAGGGTTGATTCAAGTAAAGGCCCGCCGCCCCGGAATGGTCAAGTTGCCTGTCATTCATGTTCTGGCGCACAGATTGGTGACGCGAACCTGACCTTTTGACCTCTTTGACAAATCGCTAATAACCATGAGCCGTTGATACAGTGTAGGATGCTGCCATAACATTAGGCTTTACATCATTTTGCAATCCCGGGAAACGTCACGCATGCCATACGCCAGAATTACCGGTACGGGGTCCTATCTGCCGGAAAAAGTTCTTACCAACAAAGACATGGAAACCATGGTCGACACCACCGACCAGTGGATCAGGGAAAGAACCGGCATTGCACAAAGGCATGTTGCCGCCGAAGGCCAGACCGCAGTGGATCTGGCTGAACAGGCGTCCTGGCGGGCTATCGAAGCGGCAGGCATAGCGCCTGAAGAGATTGATCTGATCGTATTTGCCACCTCAACCCCGGACAAGATCTTCCCCAGTTCTGCCTGCATCCTGCAGGCCCGGCTTGGCGCCAATGGCTGCCCTGCGTTTGATATCCAGGCGGTGTGCAGTGGTTTTGTCTATGCCCTTGCCACCGCTGAAAAGTTCGTAAGCACAGGCGCCAGCAAGAAGGTGCTGGTGGTAGGCTCGGAAGTGTTTTCAAGGATCGTGGACTGGGAAGACAGGGGCACCTGCGTACTGTTTGGCGATGGTGCCGGCGCGGTGATTCTTGAGGCCAGCGAGGAGACCGGCATCCTGTCCAGTCATATTCACGCCGATGGACGCTATGAAGACCTGCTGCACGTTCCCTGTGGCATTTCGTCCAACTACGAACAGGTCAAGGCGGGCAAGGCGTTCATCGAAATGAAGGGCAACGAAGTCTTCAAGATGGCGGTGAATACCCTGGGTCGTATCGTGGACGAAACCCTGGCCGCCAGTGGCATGCACAAGTCCGACGTGGACTGGCTGGTGCCTCACCAGGCCAACCTGCGGATTATTTCGGCAGCCGCCAGAAAGCTGAACATGTCCATGGATCAGGTGGTTGTAACCGTCGACAAGCATGGCAACACCTCTGCGGCATCCATACCCCTGGCCCTTGACGTGGCGGTCCGGGATGGCCGGATCAAGAAGAATGAGGTGGTGTTACTGGAAGCGTTCGGGGGTGGGTTTACCTGGGGATCTGTTCTGCTCCGTTACTGATTTTGGTCTCTCGTATTTGTTGAGATCGTAGCTGTTGAGATCCTCTGACCGCCTCCATTAAACTGCTGTCATAACTATAACAACAGCTCTGACGGAGGCCATTATGGCTAATCAGCGATTCGAGTCATTCTCTGAATTCTACCCCTATTACCTGGACGAGCACCGGAACAGAAACTGCCGCCGTCTGCATTTTGTCGGCAGTGTGCTGGTGCTGGCCGTACTGGCAGGCGTGCTGATTACCGAAGCCTGGCTCTGGTTGCTTGCCATACCGGTGATCGGGTACGGCTTTGCCTGGCTGGGCCACTTCATTTTCGAGAAGAACCGACCCGCCACCTTCAAATACCCCCTGTACAGCCTGATGGGCGACTGGGTGATGTTCCGGGATATCCTGATCGGGCGGATCCGTTTCTGAAAAGCCGGTCGGCCGTTATCGCAACCGGTTGTTCAGGGTGTCCACCAGTTCGGCCCAGTCGGCATCTTCGTCCCATTCCTCCTTCAGGAACCGCTGTTGGCTGTCGTTCCAGAACTCGGCATCGGGAAGGCGTGTGCTTTCCGGCAAGGGGCGATGGGTGTCGATGAAACGTTCGATAGAGTCGTGATCATCCGGCAACCCCAGTTGTTTGAACAGCTCGGACAGTGTGTGCACAGCCTGGTCCATAGATATTCTCCTGCGCAAAAGTTCGTGAAATTCTTACCTGTAGTGTAGACGCAAATCCGTTGAACGAAACCGGTTGAACTACACAACCAATCATAGGATGATTGGATGTCCAATGAAGGGATGATGGTATGGTCCAGTTACATCGTATTCGGCGCGGGTCCCTGGTGGACACCGCCATCGAAAGCCTGAGGTCGGCAATACAGGATGGCCAATGGCCGGTCGGCGAACGCCTGCCGGTTGAAGCCGAGCTGGCGGAAGCCCTGGGGGTAAGCCGTAACACGGTGCGTGAGGCCGTCCGGGTGCTGGCCCATGTGGGGATGCTGGAGACCCGTCAGGGTGATGGCACCTACGTTCGATCCATCCGTGATCCTGGCGAATCCCTGCGGCGGGTTGCCCGCTCGCGCCTGCAGGACCAACTGGAAGTTCGCATCATGCTGGAAACAGAAGCGGCCAGCCTTGCCGCTCGCCGTCGCACGGAAGAAGACCTGCGACGCATGACCGCAGCCCTGGATGACCGCGCCCGTTCAGGTGATGACCTGACCGCCCGGGTTCACCACGATGAACGTTTCCATCACGCTCTGGTAGAGGCAGCCCACAACCCTCCCCTGCTCGAGATGTACCGCTACTTCGCGCAGTCGGTGGCGGAAACCATTGAACGCACGGAAACCGATGCCGAACTACCGGAACCCTCCCAGGAAGACCACGAATTACTACTGGCGGCTATCCGACAGCAGAATGCTGATCGGGCAACCATCCAGGCCCGGGCACTATTGGAGCCCAGCCTGGGCGCACTGAAAGGTCGGGAACAGTGAAGCTCAGGCTTGATCCTTTCACCCTGTTGCTGCTGGGCGCTATCGTACTGGCCAGTTTCCTGCCGGTTCGCGGCCAGTTGGCGCAAACCCTGTCGGTCATCGGTACGCTTGCCGTCGGGCTGCTGTTCTTCCTGCACGGCGCAGCACTGTCCCGCCAACAGATTGTGGATGGCGCCACCCACTGGCGCCTGCATATCCTGATCACCGCCCTCACGTTTGTGTTCTTTCCGTTGGCCGTTCTGCCCATTAACGAGCTCAGTGGTATAGCGCCGCAATGGATGCCGGAAGATCTGGGGCTTGGGTTTCTCTACCTGGGGGTACTGCCCTCGGCGGTGTCGTCCTCGATTGCCTATACCGCCATGGCCCGGGGCAATGTACCGGCGGCCATTTGCAGTGCGGCGGCATCCAATGTGTTTGGCATGATGCTGACCCCGTTTCTGTTGATCCTGCTGGTCAGCACTTCTGGTGGTGGGGAGTTTTCGGTTCTGCAGGCGCTGAGGGATATTGTGCTGCAATTGCTGCTGCCGTTTGCGGTGGGACATGCCATGCGCCCGTGGCTGGGGGGGTTCCTGGCCCGCCATGAAAACCTGGCCTCCCGATACGACCAGTGTGTGATCTGGCTGATCGTTTACTCGGCGTTTTCCCACTCTGTGGTCAGTGGCCTCTGGGAGCAGCTGCCAGTTACCGCTATTGGTCTGACGGTTGTGTTGTGCTTCCTGCTATTGGGGTTCTTCATGCTGGTGGCCCACCTGCTGGTAAGGCGTTTTGGTTTCAGCCTGGAGGATGAGGCAGCGGTGGTGTTCTGTGGGTCCAAGAAAAGCCTGGCATCAGGCCTGCCCATGGCGAAGGTGCTGTTCTCGGGCCACCCGGGTTTTGGCATGATCGTGCTGCCGATCATGTGCTACAACCAGATTCAGGTCATTGTGGGCGCAATGCTGGCTCAGCGTTACCGGCGGCTGATCGAGGCCGGCTCGGCTGAGCCACCGGAATAAACAGCGAATCAGCCCCCGCCGCCGGTCATGGCCCCGAACAGGCTGGTCAGTATGACAATGCCGACAATCCAGCCAATGACGGCCGGCCAGAAGTTCGTCATCTGGGGACGTTGCTGGCCATTGTTTTCCGCCCCCTCGGAGCCGTCGCTGTCAGGAAAGTTGATGCCCTGGTAGCGCCCGGCATCATCCAGGGTCAGCTCGTCTTTCCGGGCCTCTCGCTCCAGTGCGTCCGTCATGCCATACCAGCCGAACCAGTCACCCAGGAAACGCGCCACCGGAGCCGCCAGTTCGGCCTCTTCCGCCAGCGGTCTCAATTTCGGCTCCAGTTCCTCACCGATGGCAGCCCGCAGAGCCTCCTGGTCCGCCGGCGGCTCGGTCAATATTGCCCGCCAGATGGCTACGTCGTTGAGGCGCGCGCTGTCGTTGAGCATGGCATTGACCTGGATGACCACTTCCCGCACCACCTGCCGGCCGGTGGCATCCAATGGCGCACTGCGGCTTTGGGACTGCCAGGTGGAGGGATCAGAGGCATGCCCATCGTTGTGTTCAGACTGCCGCTCGGGCTCGCTCACAACCTGATGACCAGCCTCCCCCATTGCCTGGTGGTAGGCCTCCTCCAGGCGTTTGGCTTCCTCGCCATCGGCGAACTTGCTCTGGCGCTCAAATGCATCGCGAATTTGCGTGCTGTCCCGGGTCGGCTCGATGCCAAGTGTTTCCCAGCAGTTCATTGATCAGGATACTCCTGCTAACAGACTCTCAGGCCTGTCGTGAATAACGTTGGTGACCTTCAGCGCCTGTGTTTTGCTTGCTTTGCCAGTCTTGCATTACATGGGGCTTTACTGCAAAGTTGCTAACAATGCGTTAATGTTCACCGTTCTGAATATCATGCCAACTCCTGTACTAATCTTAGAATAATATCGAGGATAGTCATCCTGCGATCAGGAAGCTGGCATGGGCTTTTCGCTCCTCTGTGATCGACGTCATGGCGAGTAAACCACACTGAACCGATTCAGCAAGGCCCCGGCGACATGAAAACAGTTCGTGGTTTGGATGTATCACCTGACAAGTTGACGATATCAGTCATTGCCCTGGCTTTCAGCCTGCCATACCTGGCCCAGGCGGAGGATCAGCCTCCACCGGCGCCATGGCTTGGCATGGGCGCTTCCACCGGACTTTCCGATGACGATATCTACACCGTGCCAGAGGTGCTGACCACCACTCGTCTGCGCCAGCCCAAGGCAAGGGTGCCCGGTACCACAACCGTGATTTCCGGAGAAACCATCCGCGATCTGGGTATGCTGTCGCTGGCGGATGTCTTCCGGCTGGTGCCGGGCATGACGGTCGCATCCGTGGGCAGTAACCAGCCCGTGGTCAGCTATCATGGCACCGTGGCCTACGAGCAGCGTCGCCTTCAGGTGCTGATCGATGGTCGCACAGGGTACCAGCCCAGTCTCGCGGATGTTGACTGGAACGCCATGCCGGTGCCCCTGGAGCTCATCGACCGCATTGAAGTGAGCCGCGGCCCCAACTCAGCCGCCTACGGCAACAATGCCTTCCTGGCCTCTATCAACATTATCACCCTCTCGCCCGAGAACACAGCCGGCAGCGGCCTCTCCTTCAAGGGCGGTGACCTGGGCATCCGCAACTACACGGCTTACCATGGCCGCGCTGACGACGCCTACAGTTGGCGGGTGGCCTGGCAGAAACGACAGTCGGACGGGTTCGATTACCAGCGCGATAGCGACAACAACTTTGCCGAAACGCCGATTCGTGATGGATTCGAGTTCAACCAGTTTTATTACGACGGTGTCGTACAGCCCCTGCCACACCACTCGGTGGCCATACGGGCGGGTGTGACCGACGGTGTTGACGAGGACGACCCCGACAAACTGGGTGACGATTTCGGCATTCAGGACAATCCCGATGAAGAGGTCCGGGATTATTACCTGCAGGCCCGTTACGGCTTTACCGGAGCAGAAAACCACCTGATTGAGTTCCAGAGCAGTTTTCAGCGCTATGATCGTGATCAGAGCTGGAACAGCTGTATCGACCTGGATGGAAACGCGACAACGCCCTGTGTTGGTATGCGTCTGAATCAGGATTCCAGACAACAGCGTCTGGAATTCGAATTACAGGACACCTGGGAAGCCACCCCGGATGTCCGGCTGGTATCGGGCATCGGTTACCGGGACGACGGTTACGAGTCGGAGACCTTCTTCGGTGGCAGCGGCAATATCTATCAGTCCAGGGTGTTCGCCAACCTCGAGTACACCCCCGTGCGTTGGCTCACTCTGAATGCCGGTGCCAACTGGGAGCATTCGTCGCTGATGGATGAAAACTACCTGTCACCCAGAATGGCGGCCAATTTTCATGTCACGGAAAACCAGACCCTTCGTTTGGTCTACTCAAAGGCCGTTCGTACCCCGGATGCACTGGAACAGCGTGCTGACTGGGCTTACCAACCGGAAAACGTCACTCCTTCCGCCTACGATTTTCTGGAAGACCAGCGGGTTGACGCTGAATTTGATGCCCGGACGCCAGGTGACTTCTCCGACTTCTATGCCAAGGCTGGAGGTAATCTTGATGAAGAGCGCATAACCAGCCACGAGGTCAGCTATTACGGACAGTTCCGGCTTGGAAGAGGGATTTTCTCAGGCGAGATTCGTTATTTCTACGATCACTTGAGAGACCTGGTGGCAGGGGAAATCAACGTTTCCGGGTTTGACCTGGGCAACCGGGTCGATATTGACCAGCAGGGGATCGAGTTGGAAACGGCACTCGATCTCGGCGACACCCGACTGCGCCTGAGTTACGGTTATCTGGATCAGGACAGTGAGTACATTGCCAACGATGGTAAAACGACCAGTCAGGAACAGGAAATACTGGGGTTGGAGAGTCGACTCAGTGTCCGGCATTCCGGCAGTGTGGCCTGGATCCAGCGCTACCCGGCTGACTGGAATACCGCCCTGGCCCTGTATGTCGCTGATGAATTTCGCTCCGGCCCCTATCAGCGGGCGGATTTCCGGCTGGCAAAAACCGTTCACAGGTCTAACCTTAGTTACGATATCGCGCTGATCATGCACCATTATCTCAACGACAATCCGTTATTGAGCCGCGATAATAACTACAAGGATCGCAATCAGTTCTTCCTGGAAGCTGGTGTCCGTTTCTGAAATCTCAGGCCGGACCGGTAACCGAGGATAACCAGGATGGGTATGGGCAGCAGTATTCCCCGTTTCAGACGAGCACACCAGCGACCAGTCCGACACCGGTGGGCCAGGTGTTTTGTTCTGGCGGTATTGATGGTGTTTGGTTTGCCACTTCACGCCACGGTGGTCTACCTTCAGGGCTCTGCCAACCCGACGTTTAACCTGCGCTTCAAGGAACTGCTTCAGGAACAACTCGGCAGCCGCATCGATATTCGTTCCTACGGTTCACTGGGTAATTTTGAGGGTCCGCCAGGACCAGTGATCACTTTGGGGCAGGAGGCCCTTAATCAGGTTATCGAACAGGATACCCACCGCCCCATACTCGCCCTTCTGGTGGGACGATCCTACCTGGAAGGAATCTCCAGTGATCACTCTGCACCTGTATCCGCGATCTTCTACGATCCTCCCCTGCTCCGCCAGGCTTTGATTGGCCGGGTGATACTGCCCCAGGCATCGCGTATGGCACTGCTGGCAAGGCCGGGAGAAGCCAGTCGCTACGACACCCTTATTGAACAGCTGGCCTATTACGACATCGAGGCGAGGGTTTTTCTGGTTTCCGGTGAAGATGCCCTGATTCCGGCCCTGAACCGTGCCCTTGGTTTCGGTGACTTCCTGCTGGCCACGCCGGATGAAGCCATCTATAACGCTCGTACCATCAAGCACATACTACTGACTACCTATCGTCGTAACCGGCTGGTTATTGGTCCGGGCCATGCGTTTGTCAGGGCTGGCGTGCTGGCGTCCTCCTATGTACCGCTGGCCGATTACACGGAAACGGCTGCCCGATATATCCGCGAGTGGGAACGTAATGGCAAACTCCCTGCCTCCGCCTACCCGGACGATTTCAGTATCGAGATTAACCGACAGGTAGCACGATCGTTGAACATTCCCCTGCCAGACACTCAGCGGATCATTGAGGAAGTCAAGCGGATGCTCAAGCGGGCTCCTTCGGGGGAAGCGCAATGACCTACCTTAACGGTCAACGCAGCCTGGGAACCCAGCTACTGTTGCTGGGTGCGATTCCCGCGATTCTGATGTTCGTAGGGCTGATGGTGTTTTTCACCAATGCCCGCTTGTCCGATGCCCGGCAGGACCTGTTTGACTCGACCCAGAAACTGGCCGATAACCTGGCCCCTGCCCTGGAATACGCCGTATTGGCGGGGAACCACAACATACTCGATGAGATTCTCGATCAAGCGATGGCCGGCAGTTCCCTGGAATGGATACGGGTGACCGACGTAATGGGGCACGAGGTCGGGTTTATCGGCGGAGAGAACATCGAGCGATGGCCAGGGGAGGAAACACCACGTCCCGGGGTACATCGTTTCACCGCCGACATTCTGCAGCAGCCTGTGGAGCTTGGCGGTAACAGCAGTGTCGAGTGGTTCGAACCCGATTTCCGGATGTCTGCGGGAGCGGTGCGGGTTGGTTCGGTAGAGGTGGCCGTCAGCGAACAGCAGTTGACGGAACGACGCACAGACATCCTGCTGACCTCCGGCGTTGTGGGAATCTCGCTGCTGGTGTTCACCCTGCTGTTGGTGAACCGTATATCCGCAACGTTGCTGGAGCCCATCCGGGCCCTGACCCATCGCGTTGAGCAAATGAACCACCGGAACTACCAGGAAATAGAGCCCACCCGGGCCAGGGTGGTGGAAGTCGCAGAGCTGGAAGACAACCTCAACCAGCTTGCCAGGAACCTGTCGCAACTTCAGGAATCCCGGGATCAGACCCTGGCCCTGTCGGAAGGTGCCCGGGAAAAGGCGGAGTCGGCCAGTCAGGCGAAATCCGAGTTTCTGGCACTGATGAGCCATGAGCTGCGCACACCCTTGAACGGTGTACTCGCCATGGTGGACCTGGTGTCAGAGGAAACCTTGTCGGAGCGGCAGGCCGACTACCTGAACACAGCGAGGCAGTCCACGGAAGACCTGCTCACCCTGATCAATGACATCCTTGACGTATCACGGTTGGACCAGGGCAAGCTTCTGCTCGAGAACCGCCCGTTCAATCCGGTGGAGCTGGCTGAAAACTGCCTGGCCAGCTTTCGTCATACCGCCGAGGAACATGGCCTGACCCTGAAGCTCTCGAGGACCGGCCCCTGGCCCGACAACCCGGAGGTAGCCGGCGATGCAGTCCGGTATCGCCAGGTGCTGGCCAGTCTGCTGGACAATGCCATCAAGTTTTCCAACGACGGGCAGGTGCTCATTGTCATGGACTGGCACCAGGAAGCGGATGACTGTGTATTTATCACCTGCGAGGTCCAGGATGGTGGCGATGGTATACCTGCCGAGCAACTGGCCAGGGTCTTCAACAGCTTTGAGCTTCTGGATTCCTCCCCGTCACGCCCCACCGGTGGTACCGGCATAGGCCTGAGTCTGGTGCAGAAGCTGGTCGAGCTGATGGGCGGCCATGTGGGGCTGACCAGTCATGCCGGCGAGGGCTCCAGCTTCCGCTTCGAGGTGCCCTTCGACCTGCCTTGCGCCTCCAGCCAGGTGGGCGAGGTCCCGCCGGGACCGGATATGGCAGCCCGGCCGGAAGGCACAACGAACCGCCCGGCGCCCAAGGCCCTGGTGGTTGAGGACAACCTGGTTAACCAGCGGGTTGCCAGGACATTGCTGGACCGGCTCGGTTTTGACGCCGAAGCGGTCAGCAATGGACAGGAGGCGGTGGAGCTGGTTACCGACCAGGACGGCCGTTACACCGTGATACTGATGGACTGCCATATGCCGGTCATGGACGGCTTTACTGCGGCCCAGGCGATCCGGGAGTGGGAACGCCGGGAAAGCCGCCGCCAGGTACCCATCATCGCGCTGACCGCCGACGCCCTGCCAGGCACCGAGGATGCGTGCCTGGAAGCCGGCATGAATGCCTACCTGGCGAAACCGGTACGCAAGCATCAGCTACGCCTGGTGCTAAGCCGCTGGGTACCCTTTTAACGTCCGGATGATCGACAAACCCGGGGCAGAGCGCCGTCGTCAGGCGACCGGCGTCCTCATGGTGACGAACTCTTCCGCCGACGTTGGGTGGATACCGATCGTACTGTCGAAATCCGCCTTGGTCGCGCCGCACTTCAGGGCAACCCCGAGGCCCTGCATGATCTCGCCGGCGTCCGGTCCGACCATGTGAGCACCCAGTACCCGATCGGTATCGGCATCCACCACGAGCTTCATCAGGCTCCGTTCATCACGGCCACTCAGGGTGTGCTTCATCGGCCGGAATTCGGAACGATAGATCACCACGGCGTGGCCGGCCTCCCGGGCTTCCGCTTCGGTCAGGCCCACGGTGCCAATATTGGGCTGGCAGAACACGGCGGTCGGGATGTTGCGATAGTCCATCTCGCCCTCGCCATCACCAAACAGGCGGCGGGACAGCACCATGGCCTGGGCCAGCGCCACGGGGGTCAGCTGGGGTGTGCCGATGACGTCACCCAGGGCACTGATGCTGGGGACAGCGGTCCGGAAGCCCTCGTCCACCCGGATATGACCAGATGTCGTAAACTCGATGCCAAGCGCTTCCAGACCCAGACCATCGGTGAGAGCACGACGTCCGGTGGCGGCCAGCACCAGCCCGGTCTCCATCACGCTGCCATCAGACAGGCTGATGGAATACCCGCTGTCTGACTCTTCAACAGCATTGATGGTTGTCTGGAACCGCAGGCGGATGCCCTTCTTTTCAAGCTCACCCACCAGGAACCGGCGGATATCATCGTCGAAGCCCCGCATGAACAGTTCACCCCGGTAAATCAGTGTGGTTTCCACACCCAGCCCCGCGAGGATACCGGCGAACTCAACGGCAATGTAACCACCACCCCACACCACGGCTTCCCGGGGCAGCTGAGGCAGGTAGAACATCTCGTTGGAAGAGAGAATCAGATCCCGACCGGGGACGTCAGGCGTGGCCGGCCAGCTGCCGGTGGCCACGGTAATGTGGCCGGCAGTCAGTTCCCGGTCACCAACCGCGATGGTGTTGGGGTCCTTCAGCGATGCCGTGCCCTGAATAATGGTAACGCCGGCGCCTTCGAGAAGCTGGCCGTAGATGCCATTAAGGCGCTCGATCTCGGCGTTCTTGTTGGCGACCAGGGTTGGCCAGTCAAAACGGATATCGTCATGGGGTACATGCCAGCCATAGCCTGCCGCGTCCTCGATATCCTCGCCGGCATGGGCGCCGTAGACAAACAGCTTCTTGGGCACACACCCCACATTGACGCAGGTACCGCCGAGGTAACGGGATTCAACAATAGCGACCCGAGCACCCCGCTGGGCGGACATGCGGGCCAGACGAACACCGCCGGAACCGGCGCCAATAACAATAAGATCAAAATCCCGGGATTCTGACACGTGGACTCCTGTTCAAGGTAATAGGTTATTCACTGGCAGCCAACGGTGGCGCGTCCGCATCCCTGAACAATACAAAATCCTCGTAGTCACCAAGCCTGATGGTGCCCAGACTGCGAAACCCTTCCGACTCGTAGAACGGCAGGTAACGACTGTTGCCGGTATCGAGTACCAGGCCATTACCGCGGGGGTTCTGGGAGCAGAGCTTCTCCACCGCCGACAGCAGCAGGCGGCCAAAACCGCGATTCTGATACTTTGGCTGCACTCCCATCAAGGGCAACTGGTAAGTTCCCTTGCCAGGAAGCATGGCGCGAATCTTTTCGTGATAATCGAGATACCGCCGGGTAGACGCAAAACCGGCGGTCATGACCATGCGCAGACGCCAGCTGAGCTGCTCCGCCAGATTCAGCCGGAGTTCCGGCTCGCCAATGAAGGCCACCGCCACCAGGGTATTGTCGGCCATTACACCGATAGCTTCCTGGTTCAGCTCGAAATAAAGGTTGAGCAATTCCCGTATGGTGGCCCGAACCCGCTTGTCATACCCGGGCTTGCGGTGATCGAACAGGTACTGAAAAGTGGGCTCATGCCGGTAGGCCTGATAAAGGATGGACTTGGCCTCGTTGAAGGCACTTTCGTCCAGTCGGACAAGGGATGGTTCACGAACACTGTTATTGGTTTTTTCAGTCGTTGCCATGCCTTCTGCCATCGCAGGGACTCCATTGGGCGTTTCAGGAATAGTAAGCGGTACTTTGTCCTATCTCATGTCAGATTGCCAGTGTGAGGCGAACCGACACAATGCCGGGGGTTTCACGGCGGTCCAGGGCAGCCTGATCGATAAGGATGCCATGCTTACTGCTCAGGCTTTCAAGCCAGGCGGCGGCCTTGGTGAAAGGTACGTCCTCCAGCCAAACCCGGATGGCATCGTCACCGCTGGGCTCGAACCGCTGCAGATTCAGCCCGGCTTCGCGGGCAGTGGACGTGACGGTTGCCATCAGTGCCCTGCCATCGGCCGGCTTTTGTGCGTTGTTGCCGGCGCTGCCCTTGTTACCGGACAACTCCCGAATGGTGACCTGGTTTTCCTGCATCCACGCCAGCAGTTCAGCTGCGTTCTGTCGATCCGACAGGGCCTGGTCCTGATACTGGTCTACAGGCCGCCAGATGACAAAATAGACCAGGGCTACCGATACCGCGAGAATCATCAGCTTGAGTGCCTGCTGATCGCGACGTGGCAGGTGATCGTAGCGCGTGATCATTCGTTTGACCGACGGGTTTTCCTTCAGTTTGCTGATCACGGTTAACCTCCTGATACCGTCAGACGGGCCCGGGTGCCCTCTGAGTCATTGACCACGGAACCGACGCTGGCCTCCAGCCCCTGGTTTGCAATGCTGGACCGAAGGGCATTGAGCTTTTCATAGCTGTCCGCCCGCACATCCACCACCAGTTCACCCCGGGAGCTGGTGTAATTGACGGAATTGAATGTCATCGACTGGTTGTTTGCCAACTGCTGGTATTGCTGACCGGTATGTTTCATTAGTGGCAGGAAGCCGGCATCACCGCCCTGCTCGCCGGCAATACGCATCTGCGCCTCGACCATGCGGCGGACGTTGCGGGGTGAAGCCCGCCGGTCATCCGGAAAGGCCTGGTGGTAGATGGCCATGGCCTGACTCTCCAGCGATGTAGCCTGCTGGTTGTGGTAGTAGCCCATGCCCAGCTGGCTGCCTATCAGCAGGACGAACCAGGTAGCTGCGATGGCGATGGCCGGTCGCCAGGGCCTGAACGCGCCGCCCTCGCTATTGCTGGGGGCATACTGGCCCTGACACAGGTTAATGGGGTCAACCGCGTGGTGATAATGCGCGCTTGCCAGCAACTCCGATGCCGACCCTTCCATAGGCTCACGGTGGACACTCAGGCGTGGTGTGCCAACCAGCACGGATATCAGTTCTTCGTGCGTGGTAAAGGCCTGGTCGGTCCCGTAAACCACGACCTGTACCTCGGCGGCCACCTCATCTTCCGAGGGCATGGCCAGGGTCTGGGCAAACACCGCCAGGTTATCGGCCCGCATGGTCATCCACTCTCCACGCCGCGACGCCAGCAAGGCCATGTCGTCACCGAGACAGATGGCCCAGTC
Organism: Marinobacter lacisalsi; assembly: GCF_042651045.1. Taxonomy (NCBI): domain Bacteria; kingdom Pseudomonadati; phylum Pseudomonadota; class Gammaproteobacteria; order Pseudomonadales; family Marinobacteraceae; genus Marinobacter; species Marinobacter lacisalsi. The sequence continues at coordinate 160,931 of NZ_JBHSDI010000011.1, read as the reverse complement.
GTGGTCCTTCAGTGGCACCAGGGCGGCATCCGGGTAGATGGCTTCCAGCTCCGCGCCTTCCCAGTCCAGGAACCTGTTCAGCCACAACGCCATGCGCTGGTGATCAATGGCGGCAACCCGGTAGCCGTCACCGTCGGCACCCTGCCCGCCAAGGGCCAGATGCACCGACTCCACGTCCTGGGCCAGCTGCTCCTCAACCGCGAATGGCAGGGCCTGGCGTATGAAACGTGCCTGCTTGGCCGGGATGTCCGCAAAACAGAACAGGGCCTCATCCCCGGGTATCAGGCCGACAAGTCGAACCCCGTCCAGGGAGTTCTGACTCAGGGTGTCTTCGATAGTCTCCCGGGTCTCTCTCAGCCCCGTGCTCTGCAGGTCGCCGCTCGCGTCCAGCAGCACCCAGTCGAAACGCAGTTCGCCATCAGGGCTGTCGGCGTCAGCAGGCACCGGTCTTGCGTAGAGATGATATGACATAGCATGCGTCCTTGTTCTATTCCTCGGTCACCCCGTAGGGTTCCTTGGTAATTCTGTGCTTTTGTCCGGTGTCGCGTCGAACCACCGAGAATTCCCCATCCCGGCTACGGTACACCGTGCTGACCAGGTTAACCACGCGGTCATCCCAGGTAACCCGGGAGACCACGTCAAAAAACTCGGAACTCACATTCAGACCCTGGGGCTTCAGCCCCATACCAGCAAACTCTGGCAGTGCCGTAAAATCACCAGTGGTAAGGAATCGCTCCTCTTCGCGGCGCTTGACGACAGCTTCGGCCTGGGCGTCGGTAATCTGCTGGTGCAAGGAGCGGATGACCGGGGCCGACGCCATATTAACATTGATACCGGTACCGGAAACGGGAAGTGCCGCAACATGTGGCCGCAACAACCGGTAGGTTTCCTCGGTCATCCCCTCGATCAGACGCAGCTCCGTGACACTGGCAAAGGGCTGGTTACCGGCCCGGTATGGCGGATCCTTCATCAGGTACTGGCCATCCTCGGCACCGTATGCGGAGATTGGCTCCTCGTCGGGGTCAACCCAGTCAACCAGTGCGTCCACATGGACATCGGTAATGCCCAGCACCATCAGCAAGCGCATCAAACGCTCCCGGGTGGTCTGGTCGATGGCGCCGGTGGGGCTTACCAGGTCGTTGAGGTTGATACGGCCAGACAGATCATCGATCTGTACCTCTACCACGCCGCCGTCGTCCAGCGGCAGCACCGCGGAATGCTTCCACCAGACCTCGTCCGGGCTGTCTACCAGCTCGTTGTCCTCACGGTCGGTCTTGAGGTCCTGGAACAGGATCTGCTGGGCAAAATCTTCAGCACCCAGTGCCACGTTGTACCCCTGGCTCTGGGCCAGAAAGTGTCCGGCGCGGAAGACCCGCACGCTCTGCTGCTGCATCATGCCTGATATCATCATGACGATCAGTGCCATTGATAACAGCACCATGATCAGCGCCATGCCTTTCTGTTGTCGACTGACCGAGTGCGGGGACCCTGGAACACGGGACGCCATCAAGAGCCACCTCCCTGGCTACCCTGCTCTTCCTCGTCATCGTCGTCCTCTTCCCCGTCGCCCTGCCGGCCGCTCTGGGTCAGGTTGGTCTGGACTTGGGTGACATCGAAATCGGGCATCAGGAACAGCCGTGACAATTCGCCAAAGCGATCATGCACAAGGGTGACCTCTACGGCCATGGGCAGGGGAATAACGGGGGCGCCGGGACCACTGGGAATACCCTGGTTGGGTGGCGGCCAGTTATCCTGCCAGGTACGGTTCTCATCGAGGAAGCGAATATCAAGTGCGGTCACATCCGATAGCAGCAGTTGGTCACGGCTGTCTTCTTCCTGGGGCTGGTCGAGCATCGTCCAGTACCGGCGCCGCACTTCGTCGCCGGTGTATTCCCAGGCGCTGCGCTGCAGTTCGCTGCGCTGCTTGCCCAGGGGGTTCCGCCAACCCTGATGGGTCACCACCAGCTCGAACTCCTCACCCTGGGAGCTGATAGCCGGTTCGTAATCCCCATAGATGTTGCGAACAGGACGGCTGATAACCTGTCGCAGATCCCGTTCCAGCAACAGGAAGGTTTTCTGCACCCCCTCGAACTCTTCAGCCACCTCATTGACCCGGTCACGTGACATGATCACGCTGGACATCACCTGCCATACGCCCAGGCCAATCACTGCGGTGATTGACACGGCGATCAGCACTTCCATCAGGGTAAAGCCCCGCTGATGACGACTGACGGGGAAAGGGCGGCCTACCATCACAGGGTCTGCTCCGAATCACGCAGGAACCCGGACAGGCTCTGGATCTGAACCGGATCCCCCGTGCCCCGGTATGTCTGGATATCAACTTCTATCCGTCGCATGGTGGGCTCGTCGGTTTCCGAGACCGTGGTGACGACACGCCAGCGACTACCGGCGTACTCTACTTCTTTGCTGTTCTCTGATACTGGTGGAAACTCCTCCTGGAGACGCACTTCATTCATCTGGTTGCTGGCCAGCCAGGATGCCAGGGTCAGATCCCTGACACGTTCAAAATTACCAATATACTGGCTGCCCACCTGAGATGCGGCGGTAGCGATAAGGCCGAACACCATCAACGCCACCAGCACCTCAATCAGGGTAAAACCACGCTGTCGCATCAGAAGTCTTCCGTGTCCGATGGAGTTTTCATCTCGATCTCGTTGAGGCCATCCGACACCAGCCGATAAACCCGGTCAGAGGACTGTGTCAGCACGAATTCCAGTTCGAACGGGGTGGTTTCGCCACTGGAATAGAAGACAATGTCAGGGCGCAGCTGGTTTCCCTCGTCGTCCTCATCCTCGTCATTGCTGGCAAGCCGGGGAATGTCGCCTTCGCTGAACAGGGTGACGCTCATCCATTCCGGGAAGCCGCGCCCCTGGAACAGACGCTCACTCTCGCTTTTCCACTCCTGGTCACGCTCTCCGTAGACCACGAACCGGTAGCCCTGCTCGTCAATGACCAGGCCCAGCTCCTCATTGTTGAGGATGGCCTGTTCCGATGCCGTCTGCATGAGTACGTAAAGTTCACGGATCTTGCTGGTCATTTCCCGCTGTTGATTGCCACCGCCCAGATTGACGATGGCAAGCGATGCCAGCAAACCCACCAGCACCATGACCACCATGATTTCAATCATGGTGAAACCGGCCTGGCGGAACGGCCTGGAGCCGGGTAAAGCCAACGGGTTACTTGATATCTTCAACACTGATATCCGCGGCGTCGCCCTCGCCGCCCTGGTTGCCATCAGACCCGTAGGAGAACAGGTCGTAGTCGCTGGACCCCAGGTTTATGTACTGATACTCGTTGCCCCAGGGGTCCTCCGGAACGGCATCCAGATAGCCATCGGGGTTCCAGTTCCTGGGCTCGGGAGAACCGCTGGGGCGGTTGACCAGGGCCTCAAGCCCCTGCTGGGTGCTGGGGTAGTGACTGTTATCCAGGCGATACATGTCCAGGGCGTTGGCCACGTTTCTCATCTGGGTCTTGGCTATGGTGACCTTGGCCTGGTCGCTGCGGCCCATGATGTTGGGCGCAACCACTGCAACCAGAAGGCCGAGGATAACCATGACCACCATAATCTCGATGAGGGTGAACCCTCGCTGGTTCCGTTGTTTCATCGTCATTGCTCTCTTTCCTGTTTAAGGCTTCGACTTGGTTTTGCTGGTTTTCAGTTATTGTTATTCGATATTGGTCAACCGATCCGTCGGATGGTTCACCCCACAAGGTTACTCATGTTCAGGATCGGTAACATGATGGCCAGCACAATGATGAGAACCACCACACCCATCACCAGCAGCATCAGGGGCTCGAACAGCCCGACCATGGCCGCAATTTTTGACTGGAGGGTGTTTTCCTGCATCCTTGCGGTCCGCTCGAGCATGCTGTCCAGCTCGCCACTGGATTCACCACTGGCGATCATGTGAAGCATCATGGGGGGGAAGTAGCCGGTCTGCTCGAGGGCCTTGTGGAGGCTGCCGCCTTCGGAAACGGTTTGTGCGGCGTCCCGCAGTCTGGCTCGCAGGTGATCATTGCCCAGAACCTCGCCGGCGATACGCATGGCCTCTACCAGGGGCACACCGCTGGTGGTCAGTATGCTGAGGGTGCTGGCATAGCGGGCCGTATTGATGCCCCGCACCATGCCCTTGAGCAGGGGCATATCCAGCAAGGCCTTGTGGAAGCGTCGTCGGTTGCCCTCCTGGCGTAGCGACATGCTGAACACCACACCGCCGATAATGAGGGCCAGCAACAGAAAGATCCCGTAGCTCGAGAGGAAGTCAGAGATGTTAAGCATGGCCTGCGTCAGGGTGGGCAGCTCCTGCCCCTGCTTGACGAAGACCTCGATGATATCCGGCACCACATAGGTCAGCAGGAACACCACAATGGCGATAGCCACAACCGTCAGGATGATGGGGTAGATGGCGGCCAGCTGAATCTTCTGTCGTGCTTCCTGACGGGCTTCTGTGTAATCCGCCAGGCGATTGAGTACCAGGTCGAGGTGGCCGGCATGCTCACCTGCCGCCACGGTTGACCGGTAAAGTCTCGGGAAAGCCCGCGGGAACTCACCCAGGCTGTCTGCCAGGGTATAGCCTTCCATGACCTTGGAGCGGATGGCAATCATCATGCTCTTCATGGCCGGTTTTTCGGACTGCTGGGCCGCGGCCGACAGGGCCTGTTCAATGGGGATGCCGGACTGGATCAGGGTGGACAACTGGCGGGTAACCAGCGCCAGGTCCGAGGCGCTCAGGCTGCCCCGTCGGCTGAACGAGGCACTGCTGCCCTGCTTCTCCCTGGCCTGGTCCACAGCCAGCGGCGCCATGCCCTTTTCCCGTAACTGCTGGCGAACCGCCTTGGCGCTGTCGGCTTCTATGACACCACTGGTCTGCTTGCCGCGCCTGTCGAGCGCCTTGTAATCGTAGGCTGGCATCAGCGGCTCCGGTGGGTCACACGGAGGACCTCTTCCATGGTTGTCACGCCACTGAGAATCTTCTGGACACCATCGGCATGAATACTGGGCCCGAACTCACGGGCCACTTTTTCCAGGTCCAGCTCCCCGGCGCGCTTGTGGATCATCGAGCTCATGGCATCCGTGATTTCGACCACCTCATAGATGCCGATACGCCCCTTGTACCCCAGGTTGCTGCAATGTTCACAGCCCTTGGACCGGTAGATGGTGGGCGGGTTAGCCGGGTCAGCCTGGATAAACTCGCACTCTTCCGCCGAGGGCTGATACTCCTCCTTGCACTCCTGGCACAGCACCCTGACCAGGCGCTGGGCCACCAGACCCACCAGACTGGAGGAAATCAGGAAGGGCTCGATGCCCATATCCATCATCCGGGTAATGGCACCCACGGCGGTGTTGGTGTGCAGCGTGGACAGTACCAGGTGACCGGTCAGACTGGCCTGGATGGCGATTTCCGCCGTTTCCAGATCCCGGATCTCACCAATCATCACCACGTCCGGATCCTGACGGAGAATGGCGCGCAGGCCCCGGGCAAAGGTCATGTCGACCTTGGTGTTCACCTGGGTCTGGCCGATGCCCGGCAGGTTGTACTCGATGGGGTCTTCCACCGTCAGGATGTTGCGGCTGCGATCGTTGATCTCCTGCAGGCCCGCATAGAGCGTGGTGGACTTACCAGAACCGGTGGGACCGGTGACCAGCAGGATGCCATAGGGGCGCTTGACCATCTTGCGCAGCAGCTCCAGGTCACGCCCCTTCATGCCCAGCGATTCCAGCTTGATGTTGCCGGCGTTCTTGTCCAGCAGACGAAGCACTACCCGCTCGCCACTGGCCGAGGGCATGGTGGACACCCGGATGTCCACCTCGCGGCCGGCGACCCGCAAGGCAATACGGCCATCCTGGGGCACCCGCTTCTCGGCAATATCCATTTTTGCCATAACCTTGATCCGCGATACCAGCAGCGGTGCCAGCGCCCGTTTCGGCTGCACCACCTCACGCAGCACACCGTCAACCCGGAACCGCACCACCAGGCGTTTCTCATAGGTTTCGATGTGAACGTCCGAGGCGCCCGACTTGACGGCTTCGGTGAGGATGGCGTTGATCAGGCGGATAATCGGCGCGTCGTCTTCCTGCTCCAGCAGGTCTTCGGTCTCGGGCACGGACTCGGCCAGCGAGGCAAGGTCCATGTCGTCACCGATGCCTTCCACCATCTGCATGGCTTCGGCAGAATCGTTCTGGTAGGCGTTGTTAAGGGCCTCGTCGAAGTGGTCGGGGTCAATGGACTCGAATCGCGCACGCCCGCCACTCATCCGGTTGGCCTCGGCCAGTGCGTTGTGAGGGGCACCGGGACGAACCAGTATCACCGTTTCACCGGAGGCGTTGCGGGTAAGAATTACCCCGTTGCGCTTGGCAAAGGTGAAAGGAAGCCGTCCCAGCGGAGCATCCTGCGGCTGGATTTGCGTTTCAGTAGTCAAGGTCATCCCCGTGTGTCAGTCCGAACGGTCGTCAAGCGCGTCAAAACCCGCCTCCCTGACAGCCGTTTCTTTTATTATTCCCTGTAGGTGTGAAGGCTACCACAGGTTTTGGCGCCCGCTGAATAACTCAATACACTATAATGACCGTAAAGCTGTTACATTGTGATGGGCGTCTTTTTTAAGGCTTTTCAGGAAGAACGGCGGCGTTATTGATGAAGGTTTCCAGCTTGTAACGGGGCAACAGAGCCCTGTACCAGCCACCCTTCAGGTGCTGCCAGGCAAGCAAATATAAGGATAGTCATGTCTGCTCTTAGTGCCAGACTGCCCCTGATAACCGCATCGCTGCTCACCGTTGCCATGGTCGGCACACTGGGATGGCAGGGATACCGGTTCTGGGAACAGGAACAAACACAACAATACCAGGCCACGGCCCGGCCCGCGGCGGAGTCCAGCCGCCCTGCCCGGCAGCAGCCCCAGATACCGCTCGCAAACGTGGAAATGTTCGGCCGCGCCGCTCCCGAGGGCATGACCGCCGACCAGGATACCGAAGATCTTCCGGAAACCAATCTGCGCCTGTTCCTCCGTGGTGTACTGGCCGGCAACGAGGAGCAGCCAGGAAGTGCACTGATCGAGGATGACAGAAACCGCACAGAGGTCTATATCATTGGTGATGAACTTCCGGGGAACGCCAAGCTGCGTTCGGTGCATGCCAACCGCATAATCATCGAGCGTGGCGGCAAGCTGGAAAACCTGTATTTCCCCGAGACAGACGATTCCCGGGGGGTAGAACTGGCGGCCATTGACAACAACACCCAACCGGACCCGGTACAGGCCCGGCAAGGTGGAGGCAGCCAGACCCGGGCACCATCAACGCCTCAGGCCACCGACGAGCGTCGTGAACAGATACGCCAGCGGCTGGAAGAGCTGCGTGAACGGCTGAGAGACCAATAACGATGAGGTAGCTTCATGTCACAAAAGCGGCAGGCGCCCAGACGCAGCTCCCTGCTCCTGGTCGTGATGTTCTCCGCTTTTGTTGCTGCCTTTGAACTTGGCCCGGACCTGCTTCAGTACATTGAAGATGAATACGGTGCAGCAGCCCGGGCCAGGTTACAGAACTGGGAACGTCTCCACGACATCGCTGATTCCGCCACCATCCGGCGACAGATCCAGCTGGTCAATTCCTTCTTCAACCGCACCCCCTTTCTCAGTGACCTGGAACACTGGAACCAGGAAGACTACTGGGCCACCCCGGTGGAAATGCTGGCCACCAATGGCGCCGATTGCGAAGACTTCTCCATCGCGAAATACCTCACCCTGAGATCTCTGGGGGTTCCCGACGACCAGCTCCGGATCGTGTACGTCAAGGCCCTGGAGCTTAACCAGGCCCATATGGTCGTCGCCTGGTACCCCACTCCGGACGCTGACCCGCTGATACTCGACAACCTCATTAACCAGATCAAACGGGCCTCCCAACGTACTGACCTGGAACCTGTTTACAGCTTCAACGGTGAAGGCCTCTGGCGCATAAGCGGCAGCCGCACCAAACGCTCCGGCACCGCAGAACAATTACGGCACTGGCGCTCCCTCCAGGAACGGCTGATCGATATCCTCAAATAATCCAGCTGACACTACCTGCCCTACTTGCAGATTTTTATTATCCGGTTTACGTTAACGTAAACGTACAGGCGAACCTCTTTATGACCTCCAGAGCCCAATACTCCATCAGCGATCTGGCCCGGGAATTCGACATCACCACCCGCACCATCCGCTACTATGAAGAAACCGGCATGCTCGCCCCGACAAGAGACGGCCAGACGCGGCTCTATAGCGACGCCGACCGGGTAAAGCTCAAACTGATCCTGCGGGGCAAACGCCTGGGCTTCAGCCTGTCGGAATCCCGGGAGCTCATCGAAATGTACGACCCGGATTCCGACAACCGTCACCAGATCAATGCTCTACTGGATAAAATTCAGAAACGACGTGAACAGCTTGAAGCTCAGCTTCACGATATCCAACTGATGCGGGAAGAGCTTGACGAGGCGGAAGCGAAGTGTCTGGAGGCACTAGGTGATCCGGAGGAAGCGTGAACCTTAATTTACAGATTCTTTGAGGCGAATATCTCCCAAGTTCGCCCTGCCTCCAAGTTAACAATACATGCTCCGGTTTTAAGTACGAGGAACAAAAACAATGAACCAATACACCACCCTCAATTTCAACCACGGCGAAACCCTGGACACCCTCAGGGACCAGGTCCAACGCTTCGCCCGCGACCAGATCGCCCCGATCGCCGACAAGACCGACCGGGACAACCAGTTCCCCAATGACCTGTGGCCAAAACTGGGCGACATGGGCCTGCTGGGCATGACCGTCGGCGAAGAATACGGTGGTTCAGACATGGGCTACCTGGCCCACGTCATTGCGATGGAAGAAATCAGCCGCGCCAGCGCCAGCATCGGCCTCAGCTACGGTGCCCACTCCAACCTCTGCGTTAACCAGATCCACCGCAACGGCACCGACGCACAGAAACAGCAGTACCTGCCCAAACTTGTCAGCGGCGAACATATCGGGGCGCTGGCCATGAGCGAGCCCAACGCCGGCTCTGACGTGGTCAGTATGAAACTGCGTGCCGACAGGAAGGGCGACCGTTTCATACTCAACGGCAGCAAAATGTGGATCACCAACGGACCGGATGCCCACACCTACGTCATCTACGCCAGAACCGCCCCCCAGGGCGGCCCCAGGGGCATCACCGCCTTCCTGCTGGAGCGCGACTGGAAAGGCTTTTCCCGGGGGCCGAAACTCGACAAACTCGGCATGCGTGGCTCAAACACCTGTGAACTGATTTTCGAAGATGTGGAAGTACCGGAAAACAATATCCTCGGCAAGGAGAACGAAGGGGTGAAGGTGCTCATGTCCGGCCTGGACTACGAGCGTGTGGTGCTGTCCGGCGGGCCTACCGGCATCATGCTGGCATGCCTGGATGCAGTGATCCCCTACGTTCATGAACGTAAACAGTTCGACCAGCCCATCGGTGAATTTCAGCTTATCCAGGGCAAACTGGCCGACATGTACACCGAACTGGCCGCGAGTCGCGCCTATCTCTACGCCGTGGCCCAGGCCTGCGACCGGGGCGAGACCACCCGCAAGGACGCCGCCGGCGCTATCCTGTACACCTCCGAGCGGGCCACCAAAATGGCTCTGGAAGCCATCCAGATCCTCGGTGGCAACGGCTACATCAACGACTACCCCACCGGCCGCCTGCTGCGGGACGCCAAGCTCTACGAAATCGGTGCCGGCACCCAGGAAGTGCGCCGCATGCTGATTGGCCGGGAACTGTTCAAGGAATCCACCTGAGGTCGCCATGGCAATACTCCACAGCTCTATCAATACCCAGTCGGAGGAATTCCGGCAACGCCAGGACGCCATGGAAGCGCTGGTCAGTGATCTGGGTACGCGCCTCGAACGGGTCGCCCAGGGCGGCGGCAAGGACATCCAGGAACGCCACCGCAGCCGCAACAAACTGCTGCCCCGGGAACGCATAAACCGCCTGCTGGACCCCGGCTCACCGTTTCTGGAAATAGCGCCCCTGGCCGCGGACGGTGTCTATGATGACGACGTGCCCGCCGCCGGCATTATCGCTGGCATCGGCCGGGTGCAGGGCGTGGAATGCCTGATCGTTGCCAACGACTCCACCGTCAAGGGCGGCACCTACTACCCGCTCACGGTCAAGAAACACATCCGCGCCCTCACCGTCGCCGAAGAAAACCACCTGCCCTGCATCTACCTGGTGGATTCCGGTGGCGCCAACCTGCCCCAACAGGACGACGTATTCCCTGACGCCGAGCATTTCGGCCACATCTTCTACCGTCAGGCCAACATGTCCGCCAAGGGCATCCCCCAGATTGCGGTGGTGCTCGGTCTCTGCACCGCAGGGGGCGCCTACGTACCTGCCATGGCGGACGAAAGTATTATGGTGAAAGGCCAGAGCTCCATCTTTCTGGCCGGCCCGCCCCTGGTGAAGGCCGCTACCGGCGAGAGCGTCTCCGCTGAGGAGCTGGGGGGCGCCGATGTGCACTGCAACGTCTCCGGCGTGGCAGACCATCTGACCCATACGGAAGAGGAAGCACTGGAACGGGCGCGGCGGTGTATCGCCAATCTGAACCACCAAAAGAAGAACCACCTCACCACCAGGTCGATACGGGATCCGCTTTACGATCCGGGCGAACTCCATGGTGTGGTGCCGGCTGACCTGCGCACCCCCTACGACGTGCATGAGGTCATTGCAAGACTGGTGGATGCTTCGGAGTTTGATGAATTCAAGGCGGGGTATGGCACCACCCTGGTGTGCGGCTTCGCTCACCTGTACGGCCATCCGGTAGGCATCGTTGCCAACAACGGGATTCTTTTCTCCGAGTCGGCCCTCAAGGGGGCACACTTCATAGAGTTATGCAGTCAGCGGGGTATTCCTCTGATTTTCCTTCAGAATATTACCGGTTTCATGGTTGGAAAACAGGCCGAGCACGGCGGTATCGCCAAGAACGGTGCCAAAATGGTGACCGCCGTGGCCTGCGCCCGGGTCCCCAAGTTCACCGTGATCATCGGTGGCAGCTTTGGTGCCGGCAACTATGGCATGTGTGGCCGGGCCTACAACCCCCGCTTCCTGTGGATGTGGCCGAATGCCCGCATTGCCGTTATGGGTGGTGAGCAGGCCGCCGGCGTGCTCGCCGATGTCAAGAGAACCGGTCTGGAGCGCAAGGGAAAGAGCTGGAGTGACGATGAGGAGCAGGCCTTCAAACAGCCGATCATCGACCAGTTCGAGGAGCAATCGAATCCTTACTACGCTTCCGCCCGCCTGTGGGACGACGGCATCATCGATCCTGCCGACACCCGCCAGGTTCTGGGCCTGGCCCTGACCGCTTCCCTCAATGCCCCGGCCGAAGACACCCGCTTCGGCGTATTCCGGATGTAAGGAGAACCCCATGAGCGAATCCGCCATCATCAGCAGCACCGACAGCCGGGGCGTCACCAGGATTACCCTGAACCGTCCGGACAAACGCAACGCTTTTGACGACCGCATCATCAACGAGCTGACCGGAGCCCTACAGGCTGCCGGCAGTAACCCGGATTGTCGGGTAGTGGTCCTTGCCGGTGAGGGCAAACATTTCTCCGCCGGCGCCGATCTGAACTATATGAAGCGCACCGCGCAGCTGAGCCAACAGGAAAACATCGACGATGCCCGCCGTCTGGCTGAGCTGATGCAAACCCTGGACAGACTCGACCGCCCCACCCTCTGCCTTGTCCAGGGGGCCGCCTATGGCGGTGCCCTGGGGCTGATCTGTGCTGCGGACATTGCCATTGGCACTGACAGCAGCCAGTTCTGCCTCAGCGAGGCCAGGCTGGGCATAACCCCCGCCGCAATCGGCCCCTATGTGGTCCGAACCCTGGGCCAGCGCCATGCCCGCCGGTACTTCCAGAGCGCTGAGGTCATTCACTCTGGCCGGGCGTTGGACCTGGGCCTGATTCACGAGCGGGTAGCCGATGATGAGTTGGACACGAAAGCTGACGAGATAATCACTGCCCTGCTACGTAACGGGCCGGTCGCCATGGCCGCGGGCAAGGCGCTGGTGACCGAAGTTTCAGGTGGCGCCATCTCCGACGATATCATCCAGTACACCGCCGACGTGATTGCTTGCCTGCGTACCGGTGAGGAAGGACAGGAGGGGCTGGCGGCCTTCTTTGAAAAACGTACTCCGGACTGGGCCGTGACCTCATGAACAACCCCATTACTTCCCTGCTGGTGGCGAACCGGGGCGAAATCGCCCTGCGCATCTTCAAGACCGCCGAGGCCATGGGTCTGGACACCGTGGCGGTACATTCCGAAGCCGATAGCCGCGCCCCCTTCGTGCGACAGGCAGACACCGCCATCAATATCGGTCCGGCGGAGGCGGAGAAGAGCTACCTGGACATCGGAAAAATCATCACCGCCGCCCGCACCAGCGGGGCCAACGCTATCCACCCGGGTTATGGTTTCCTGTCGGAAAATACCGACCTGGCCGCCGCCTGCGAACAGGCCAACCTGCGTTTCATTGGCCCGCCGGCCAGTGCCATTGCCGCCATGGGCTCCAAGAGCGCAGCCAAGGCGCTTATGGACCAGGCGGGCGTGCCCCTGGTGCCAGGTTATCACGGTGACGATCAGAGCCTGGACGTATTCCAGGACGAAGCCGAACGTATTGGCTACCCGTTGCTGATCAAGGCCAGCGCCGGCGGTGGTGGCAAGGGCATGCGCATTGTGCGGGACCCGGCCGAGCTACAACCACAACTCGAGGCCGCCCGGCGGGAAGCCCGGGCCTCGTTTGGCGATCCCAAACTGCTGCTGGAACGCTATCTGGAAACACCGCGCCATGTGGAGGTCCAGATACTGTTCGACCAGCATGGCAAGGGCGTCTACCTGTTTGACCGGGACTGCTCCGTGCAGCGGCGGCATCAGAAGATCATCGAAGAGGCTCCCGCTCCGGGCATCCCGGATGCCGTCCGCAGGGCCATGGGCGAAGCCGCGGTCAGGTGCGGTGAAGCTGTTGGCTACGTGGGTGCCGGCACCGTGGAGTTTCTCTACGAGCCGGAGAACCACGAGTTCTTCTTTATGGAAATGAACACCCGCCTGCAGGTCGAACATCCGGTTACCGAGATGGTTACCGGGCTCGACCTGGTGGAGTGGCAGATCCGTGTCGCCAACGGCGAGACGTTACCCTGGAATCAGGAAGACCTCACCTGTCGGGGCCACGCCATGGAGGCTCGCATCTACGCCGAAGACCCTGACAATGGCTTCCTGCCCCAGACAGGTCGGCTTCACACGCTGCAGGAACCTGCGGAAAGTGACTCCGTGCGGGTGGACTCGGGGGTTTGCCAGGGGCTGGAGATCACCCCCTGGTACGACCCGATGCTGGCGAAGGTGATCGCCTACGGTGATGACCGGGACCAGGCCCGCATCAACCTGATCGAGGCCCTGAACCGCTACCACACGGACGGCGTTGTACTGAACACCGACTACGTCAGCAGGGTGTTACACCACGGCGCCTTCGCCAGGGCGGATCTGACCACCCGGTTTGTGGAGATTCATGGGGATGTCCTGGCGCAACCGCTGTTCTCGGTATGGGCCCGGAAACACCTGAGCCTGGTTGCCTGGCTCGACAACGTGGGCGCCTTTACACACACCGACGACCGCGATGTGTGGAGCATTCTGCGCAATTTCCGTATTGGCGACAGTCACTGGCAGCCCTTTGAGCTGGATCTCGGTGCCGTCCGCTATCACGGTCATTACCAGATTACCGAAGTGGGCATCGATTACGGACGGCTCGAGGTTCGCATGGAGGATGCTGAATCCATCGTACGCTGGCGCCGAATGACCGACGGCGCGCTGGAAGTACGACTGTCCGGGCGCCGTATCCGTCTCGCTGGCACAGGCCGCGGTGATGAGGTGGCAGTGTTCGCCGATGCCGCCACCTGGAAAGCCAGGGTTAACCACCCGGAAGTGGCCCAGGGCGCTGTAGCGGATGAAACCGAACTGGCCGCCCCCATGCACGGTCGCGTTACGGCCCTGCTCTGCCAGCCTGGTGATACCGTCCGGGCCGGCCAGGCATTGCTGACCATGGAGGCCATGAAGATGGAACACACCCTGAAAGCCGGATTCGATGGCACTGTTGAGGCCCTGCACTGTCAAAAAGACGGTAATGTGGAAGCAGCTCAGGTGTTGATCACCCTGGGGAGAGCGGAGGACTGATCAATGGACAATCAGGTAACCCTGGTAGAAGTCGGGCTGCGGGATGGCCTGCAGAACGAGAAGACGCCGGTCTCGCCGGCCCAGAGGGCGGAATGGTTCAACGCCCTGGTCGCCGCCGGTCATCAACGTATCGAGGCGGGCAGCTTTGTCTCTGCCAAATGGGTGCCCCAGATGGCAGGCACCGATGAAGTGATGTCCCTGATCCGCAAGCCGGACCATGTCACTGCAGAGGTGCTGGTGCCCAACCAAAAGGGACTGGAGGCAGCATTGCGAACGTCAGCGGAGGTAGTGGCAGTGTTCACCGCGGCGTCGGAGAGCTTCAACCAGCGTAATATCAACTGCTCTATCGATGAGAGCATCGAACGGTTCCGACCGGTCGTGGAAGGGGCAAAGGCGGCGGGCCGGCGTGTCCGGGGTTACGTTTCCTGCGTGGTGGGTTGCCCCTATGAGGGCAGGATCCGCCCGACGCAGGTGGCCCATGTAACCGACCGCCTGCTGGAACTGGGGGTGGATGAGATATCCCTGGGCGACACAATCGGCGTGGCCCGCCCCCGGGAAATCCACGCACTGCTCGATGCGGTGGTTCCTGATACGGGGACGGATACCCTGGCCCTGCATTGCCATGACACCTATGGCCAGGCCATCGCCAACATCACAGCCGGCCTGGAACGCGGTATCCGTATCTTCGATTCGGCCGTGGCCGGGCTCGGCGGCTGCCCCTATGCCAGGGGCGCAACCGGTAACGTAGCGACCGAGGATGTTCTTTATCTGCTGGCGGGCGAAGGGTTCGAAACCGGCGTGGACCTGCAGAAGATAGCGGACCTCGGCGCTACGATATGTAACGCACTCTCCCGGGACAACCCGTCTCGCACTGGCAAGGCACTGACAAGCTGATACCAGCCAGTAACCCTTTGTGGGGAGGCCACTCGCCTCCCCCTGACTATCCCACCCCGCGTGAACGAGCCTTCCGCCAGGGTCCGATACCTTCAAGTATGATTCTGCCTTCAACCATAGCTGTACTGTAACAACCGGATTTACGCGTCGGTGACTCGACGGTCATGGGTCTGCTCATACTTGCGCAGCCTGTTGTAGAGCGTTTTCATACTGACGCCCAGGATGTTGGCTGCCTTTTCCTTGCGGCCACCGCACTGGTCGAGCGTCGCAAAAATCAGGTTTCGCTCCACTTCGGCCACGGAGGTGCCAATATCAACGGTCAGCGTGTGACCTTTCTGACGTACAGGCGTTACCGGGCGGACCAGATCCGGAGGCAACTCCTTCGACGTGATGACATGATCCGCCATGATATAGGCTCGCTGAACCACATTCCTGAGCTCGCGGATATTGCCTGGCCACCAATACTCTTCGAGGGAACGGAGTGCTTCGTCCGAAAAAGCCTTGTGATTTCCGTCGGCGTCGTTGAGTTCCTGCAGGAAAAACCTCGCCAGATCCCCGATATCGTCCTTGCGCTCTCTCAGCCCGGGCAGCTCAATCGGAAACACCTGAAGACGGTAGAGCAGATCCGACCTCAGTTTGCCCGATGCAACTTCCTCTTCCGGACATCGATTGGTTGCCGCAAGAATCCGTATATCGGTGTTTTGCTCATGGTCACTGCCTACCCGCACGAACCGCCGGGTCTCAAGAACGCGAAGCAGCTTAACCTGCAGCTCGATCGGCATCTCGGTGATTTCATCGAGAAACAGAGTACCTCCGTCCGCCTGCTCGAACACGCCACGGTGAGTCCGTACCGCGCCTGTGAAGCTGCCTTTCTCATGCCCGAAAAGCTCGCTCTCGATCAACTGGGGTGATATCGCGCCACAATTGACTGGCACAAAGGGCCTGCCACATCGGTCGCTGAGGTCATGGATGGCTCTGGCAATGACCTCCTTGCCGGTACCACTCTCGCCGGTAATCAATACGGTTGCGGAGGTTGGAGCTACCCGACGCACCTGGGCCATAACCCTCTTCATGACGGGGGATGGGCCAAACAGGACTTCCAGTTGTTTCTCGCCCGGCCGATCGCTCGCATAGCCAGACCCGTTGTACGGCCAGTGCCCTGAACCATCCTGACCAGAGGCAGCGCTGGTCTCCAAAGACCTTCCATATTCGACAGGACTCATTGCCTTCTCCCTCGCTTTAGTCAGTAACGACCTGGACTATTGATGTTGGTATTAAAAACCCACACCAGCACTTATACAGGTCGCACAAACCTCATGAACATTTAATATACATATGTACTTAAAGTGCATAACATGTTCACTTGATCAAAAGCGCAATAGTCTCCAATCACAACAGTCCTTAAAAGCTACACAAGAATCCACTCACAAATTATTGTTTTTTAAGCTATTTAAATGCATTCGTTGAGAAATATGGAACCGCATCACAAAAAAGTCAACCGACCTCCGCTGTCTGTCTCGAGGGCATTAATCGCAAAGCGCCGCCTGAGCCCCTGCATTATTTATCGGTAAGCCTCTAATTTGGCACATATAGGTGACCGCTTCCGTCCCCTGGGAACCTCGCGATATTGTCCCAATATTAATTTTTGTTAGGTTCCTGCTACTGACGATTGCATCCCGGGTTTCTTGACTAGGCTTGAAGTCAGGATGTCCGGTGAACATTGACGTTATTAACGTGAGTTTCGGAAGGCCGCCGGACATCACTCCCACATCGGCAAAAAAGGAGCAACAGATGAGATATACGAAACCAGGCCTTGTGGGTCTTGTTGTTTCCGCCGTTCTCGTGTCCGCCCCACTGGCGCAAGCGAATGAAAGTGAGAGCGTGGAGGTGGAAATGCATCGAGCCACTGCTGAAGGCCAGGGCGACTCAATCGGCACCGTAACCCTCCAGAAGAATCGTCATGGCGTATTGATCGTGTCTGATCTGAAGGGGCTGGGTCCCGGGCCCCATGGCTTTCATCTACACCAAAACCCGGAGTGTGGCCCGGCGACCAGGGACGGCAAAACCACCCCGGCGGGGGGCTGCGGGAGGACATTACGATCCGGAGAATACGGATGCCCATAAGGGCCCGTTCGACACTGGGGGCCACCTGGGGGACCTGCCCCGACTCCATGTTGGCCAGAGTGGTGAGTCCGAGCAGACCTATCTCGCCCCCCGCCTGAAACTGGATGATTTCATGGGGCGTGCGCTGGTGATCCACCAGGGTAGCGACAACTACTCGGATGATCCCCAACCCCTTGGCGGTGGCGGTGCCCGTGTTGCGTGTGGCGTGGTTGCCGGACAGTAACGGATCCGTCCGGAGCATGGTGTCATGACGTCCACCAATCAGGCGGCAAGCAGGGCAACAACCCGTAGGGGGCGTTCCGGCACCGAAAGCACCCGGGACCACTCGGGCCGTCCAATGGTGGCAGGCGTTCCGATCACCCACCCGGACCGTGTCCTTTATCCCGGGCAAGGCATCACCAAGCTGGATGTTGCCCGTTACTACGAACAGGTACAGGACCACCTGCTACCCCACCTGGTCAATCGGCCGTTGTCGTTGGTCAGGTGTCCGGAGGGACTGGAAGCGGAATGTTTTTTCCAGAAGCATCCTGACAAATCCTTTGCCCGTGACGTGCCACGCACTTCCATTGCCGAGAAACAGGGGGGCTCGTCCACATACCTGTACGTCACTTCCGCTTCCGATCTGGTGTGGCTGGTTCAGTACGGCGTGCTGGAGTTTCATCCCTGGGGCTGCACCATCAACAACGTGGAGAAACCGGACACGCTGATATTCGACCTGGACCCGGGCCCCGGTGTTCCCTGGCGCGCCATCAGCCAGGCGGCCACCAGCCTGAAAGAGAGGCTCGATAGCCTGGGACTCGTCAGTTTCCTACAAGCCAGCGGTGGCAAGGGTCTGCACCTGGTGGTGCCCGTGAAGCCAGAGTGGGGGTGGGATGAACTGAAAGCCTTTACCCAGGGCATATCAGAGGCTCATGCGGCAGACGATCCCAAGGCCCTGACCACCAACATGTCGAAAGCCAGGCGCCGGGGCAAGGTGTTCATCGACTACCTTCGCAATGGTCGCGGCAATACGAGCATCGCCCGTTACTCAACCCGGGCCCGGGAAAACGCCACCGTTGCCACCCCGTTGCGCTGGGATGAGCTCTCCCCCGGCGCCACGGCCAATCGATACACGGTCAATAATATCCGCCGGCGCCTGAGTGCCCTGAAAGCAGACCCCTGGCACGGATACGAAGACGCCAGAAACACCATCAGCAAACGCCTGCTTGATCAGTACGCGGGAGGATAAACCGATGCGGTGCGATCGCCGGCCGATTGTAGAGTCGAACCAGCGGAGGCTATGACCTGTCGGTCAACCTGCCAGGGCGTACCTTAACCCATAATCTGGGAAGCCCATTCCGGCACATGCCCCACGAAAATTTCCCAGACGCCGTCTTTCCAGGATGCCACCCTCACGTATGGCTTCACCGTGCTGGCGTTGTCCACCAGGTGCAATTCGTCCGCCAGACCGACGGAGTCGCGGATATTGGCAAAGGTGCGGGGTACACGGCTGTTCACCTTGTCCTCCGGCACGCTATGGCCACCGGACCTGACTCTTGAGGCTACACGGGCGTTATGCAAGCCGGTGTCGCCCAGATGAAAGTAGAAGATATGGATACGAAATCCCGCCGCCTTGGCGGAGGCAATGAAATCCAGCTTGGAAGGATGGGAATAAACGGTTTCAAAACAGAAGGTATGCCCTTCCTCCACCAGTCGGAAGCGCTCCTTCTCGGCGATCAGGGCGGCTTCATAGCTATGGTTTTCGGGGTCTGTGGGCCAGAGCGTCCTTGCTATGTTGTCCGCGTTGATCAGGGGGATATTCTTTGGTTTCAGGAATCGCTCATAAAATGTTGATTTACCCGAACCATTCCCTCCGCAAAGTAGCCAGAGCTCAGGCTGCATGACCCTGCCCGCTCAGGGGCTCGAAACGGCCATTACGGAACTGACCGGTAATTTTCTGGCCATCGGGGTAGATCGCCTCCAGGTAACCCGGGCGGTTCTCCGATGCCTGATACACGATTCGGTCCCGTGCGATATGGCGCGACAATTCGCCGGATTCACGATCAGCTTCAACCTCGGCCCAGATATCATCACCGGACACCGGCCCCGGTGTTACCGGCTCCACCTTCACTTTGCGGATGCCCTGACTGATCGCAATCAGGTCCTCGGCGCTGACCTCTCCGGCAATGGCCCGGCCGATCTCAGCCCAGAATTCGATCTGCTTCGGCGTTGAACGCCGCTGGACCTGCGCTTCGGCAGAGGCATGGCGCACCAGGGTATCTTCAAGTCTGACCGCTGTAGTCATGGGACCTCCTGACGGTTACTGGATCATTTGTATCAGATTACCACAGATGTTGCATTTTGCAACGCCCAAAAAGCTAACCAGACGCCTGCAAAACACCTTCGACTGCCCTTTCCTGTGCCGGCGCTCTATACTGCCCGCAGAGACCCTGGGTAATAAGCGCTGATCCTTTTGGTTTTCAGGCCACAATCATCCGCAAACACCAGGCCAGTAGGCTCATTATTACGTCAAAAGGCTTTATGAAGGTTCCAAAACGATTACAACCCCTTGTAGATGATGGCCTGGTGGATGAGGTCCTTTACCAGTTGATGAGCGGCAAGGAGGCACAGGTATACGTGGTGCGCTGCGGCGACCAGCTGCGTTGCGCGAAAGTGTTCAAGGAAGCCCAGAAACGCAGTTTCAAGCAGGCTGTCGAGTACCAGGAAGGGCGCAAGGTCCGTAACACCCGACGGGCCCGGGCCATGAACCGGAAAACAAAATACGGGCAGAAGGAACAAGAGAGTGCCTGGCTGAATGCAGAAGTCGATGCGTTGTACCGTCTGGCTTCCGCTGGCGTTCGGGTACCTGAACCTTTCGGATTCGTGGATGGCGTTCTTCTGATGGAACTGGTGGCCGACGATGCTGGTAAGGCCGCGCCCCGTCTTGACGACGTCACCCTCACCCCCGAGCAGGCCGTCGACTATCACCACCGGGTTATCGCCGACGTGGTCCGCATGCTCTGCGCCGGACTGGTTCATGGCGATCTGTCTGAATTCAACGTGCTGGTGGACGCCGAAGGACCGGTCATTATTGACCTGCCCCAGGCCGTGGATGCCGCTGGCAACAACAACGCCGAACGAATGTTCCAGCGGGATGTGGACAACATGCGCCGCTACTTCGGTCGATTTGCCCCCGAGCTGCTCAAAACCGACTACGCCGGCGAGATCTGGGCGCTTTATGAATCCGGCAAGCTCCACCCGGACAGCCAGCTGACTGGCCTGTTCACCCGCGATGAAACCAACGCCGACATCGACGAGGTCATGGAAGTCATTGATGCTGCGAAGGAGGAAGAGCGGGAACGCCGGGAGCGGCTGCAGGACGACGACGATGATGACTGACCCAGCCTGAATGCCCGGCTCATCCAGGGGCGCTGGAACGTTACTGCAGTATTACCACGCCAGCCAGATTACATGGCGGGCGCCCTTGCCCGGGCGGTGCGCGCGTACCGTCACTGCCTCCACCGACAGGCCTGCCCGCTTGAGCCGCTCGGTAAAGGCGGCGTCCTGACCCGCTGACCAGTAAGCCAGAACGCCATCGGGCTTTAACGCTGCCTGGGCCGCTGCAATGCCCGCCGTGGTATAGAGCCAGTCGTTCTCCTTGCGGGTCAGGCCTTCCGGCCCGTTATCGATATCCAGCAAGATGGCATCGTACGCCTCCGGCGAAGACCGTATCAGCTCCACCACATCCCCATGATGAACCCGTGCCCGCGGGTCATTCAAAGGGAACCCTGCGGCCTCACCCAGCGGGCCACGATTCCAGGTTTCCACTTCCGGTACCAGTTCGGCCACCGTCACCTCTGCCGTCTCGCCTAATGATTGCAGGGCCGCCGCCAAGGTAAAGCCCATTCCCAGGCCACCGATCAACACCCGTGGCGCCGGATTATCCGCCAGATACTCACAGGCAAGAGTCGCCAGCGCGTCTTCTGAACCATGCAGGCGACTGTTCATCAACTCCCCTGAACTGCCGGCAATCCTGATGGAAAATTCGTCATTGCGACGCAGTAAACGCAACTTTGTTCCCTCGCCGGGAATAATGGCAGTACCAAGTTCTTCGAAACGGGCCATGGGGAACCTCGGTAAAAGGTATGGAATGATTCGGAAAAAGGGTGAGATTACACGTCTTTCTGATGTAAAACTGCATTGTCGCTTTCTAATACAGGATAAACCTGTTCAGCTACTAGACCCGTGGGCGCTTTATCGACTCTGGTTTTACTGACAAGATCAAGAGAGCTTCAGGCCCCTGAAGCGGACAAAAACTACAAGGGAAGCACACCATGCGCAGATGGAACGGCTGGGGTGACGACAGTATCCAGCCAGAACTCCCGGGCAGCGGCCTCAAATTTCTCAAGAGGCGCATTGGCCACGCCATTCCGTTGCCGGACGCCTCCCTGGAAGAGGTGATAGCCAGGGTTCCCCCATCCAGACTGCCGGAGCATTCGCTGATCCAGACCGACCCGGACATTCGCGTCCGCCACGCCCGTGGTCAGAGCCTGCCAGACTGGCTGGCGATGCGAAGCGGGCAGTTCCAGGTATTCCCGGATGGCGTAGCACAACCGGAAGACGCCGGGCAGGTCCGCCAGCTACTCGGACTGGCCCTGGATCAGGGATTCAACGTTATTCCCTATGGCGGCGGAACCAGCGTTGCGGGCCACATTAACCCCATGGAGGGCGACACCCCGGTGCTCACCATCAGCCTCGAGCGGATGAACCGCCTGCTGGATCTGGATACCGAAAGCCAGATTGCCTCCTTTGGGGCCGGTACCCCCGGCCCGCTGGTGGAGTCACAACTGCGGGCCCACGGCTACACCCTGGGCCACTTCCCTCAGTCCTTTGAACTGTCCACCATAGGCGGATGGATCGCCAGCCGCTCCAGCGGACAACAGTCCCTTCGCTATGGCCGTATCGAACAGCTTTTCGCCGGGGGTACCGTGGAAACCCTGCGCGGGACCCTGACCATACCCACCCTGCCCGCTTCCTCTGCCGGGCCGGACGTGCGGGAAATGGTGCTCG
Source organism: Marinobacter lacisalsi (assembly GCF_042651045.1). Taxonomy (NCBI): domain Bacteria; kingdom Pseudomonadati; phylum Pseudomonadota; class Gammaproteobacteria; order Pseudomonadales; family Marinobacteraceae; genus Marinobacter; species Marinobacter lacisalsi. Next base: position 138,646 of record NZ_JBHSDI010000011.1, on the reverse strand, counting down.
GCTCCGAAGGCCGGATCGGCATCATTACCGAGGCAAAGGTCCGGGTCACCCCGCTACCGGAACGGGAATCCTTTCACGTCATGTTTTTCCGCAACTGGCACCTTGCCCGGGAAGCGGCGCGGCGAATGGTGCAGGCAAAACTGCCCCTGTCCATGCTGCGACTGAGCAATGCCGTGGAAACACAAACCCAGCTGGCTCTGGCTGGTCATCCGTTGATGATCGGCCTGCTGGAGAAATACCTCAAGCTGCGCGGTGCCGGCGAAGGCAAATGTATGATGACTTTCGGCATCACCGGCTCCAAGCGCGAAAGCCGGTTCGCACTGGAGGTGGTGCGCGATTTCTGCAAGCCCTTCCGGGCCGTGTACATGGGCACTGGCATGGGGCGCAAGTGGGCAGAGAAACGGTTTGCCATGCCTTATCTGCGCGAAAGCCTTTGGCAGCAGGGCTATGCCGTGGACACCCTGGAAACGGCCACTGACTGGGACAATGTCGACTACCTGATGGGGCTGATCGAAGTGAACCTGCGCCACGGGCTGTCCAGCGACGAGCAACCCGTTCATGTGTTCAGCCACCTGTCACACGTCTACCCCCAGGGCAGCAGCATCTACACCACCTACGTATTTCCGGTCGCCGACAGTTACGAGGCGACCCATGCCCGCTGGCAACACCTCAAGGAAACCACCTCGGCGATGATCGTCAGCAACCGTGGCACCATTTCCCATCAACATGGCGTCGGCAAGGACCACGCCCCCTGGCTGCCAGAGGAAAAAGGCGAGCTTGGCATGGCAGCCCTGTGGGGGCTGGTTCGTACCTTCGATCCCGGGAGTCGCCTTAACCCGGGTACCCTGCTCCGGGGTGACGGCGGTACGACCGGGACAGGCGAGCAGACCGACCCATGAGCTTGGGCGCATTGACCTCCCACTATGATGTCATCGTTATCGGTGGCGGTATCACTGGTGCCGGCATTGCCCGGGAGGCGGCCGCAGCCGGGCTCAAAACGCTGCTGATTGAGCAGCGGGACTATGCCTGGGGGACGTCCAGTCGCTCCTCCAAGATGGTCCATGGCGGACTTCGGTACCTGGCAGGCGGCCACTTCAGGCTGACCCGAAATGCGGTCCGGGAGCGTCAACGGCTACTGGATCAGGCGCCCGGCCTGGTGGATAGAATGCGTTACGTGATGCCCCATTATCACAGGGGTTTTCCGGGCCCCTGGCTGTTTGGCAAGGTACTTTGGTTGTACGATCGCTTTGCCGGTGAGCATTACCGCCAGCGGATCAACCCGGTGGAAATGCTGCAATGGTTGCCCGGCCTGAAGACGGACGGTCTGAAAGCGGCCTCCGGGTTCAGCGATGCGGTCACTGACGACGCCAGGCTGGTGCTGCGTGTGCTGGATGAGGCTCGGACACTGGGGGCTGAAACCCACAATTACGTGCGTGCCACCCACGTCGAAAAACCCGAAAACGCGCCATGGTCGGTCACCATTGAGGGCCAGCACCCGGAGCGCACGGTAAAACAGACACTATCCGCCTCACTGGTGGTGAATGCCACGGGCGCCTGGGCTGACAGGCTGTGGCGGGAGTCCCATGGCAAGGAGCATATCCGGCCACTGCGGGGCAGCCACATTGTGGTGCCCTTCCATCGTCTGCCGGTTTCCGTGTCCCTCACCCTGTCGCACCCCGAAGACAAGCGCCCGGTTTTCATCTTCCCCTGGCTGGGGTGCACCGTAATCGGCACCACGGATCTGGACCATACTGACAACCTGGATGACGAACCCCGGATCTCCGACGAGGAGCTCAGATACCTTTTCAAGGCCGTCGACACCGCTTTTCCCGCAGCAGCCGTCGATCACAGCGATGTCATCTCGACCTGGGCCGGTATCCGTCCGGTGGTCACCAAACGATCCCGGCGTGCACCCTCGGATGAAAGCCGAGAACACGTTATCTGGGATGAAGGCGGACTGATCTCGGTGGCCGGGGGCAAGCTCACCACCTTCCGTCGGATTGCCAGGGATGTACTTATCATCGGTTCGCCCCGATTGAGTCACATGATCCTGCAGGAAGACGATACACCGATCTTCCCGCATGTACCGCCCGTCCGTCGCCCATCGGAAGTTGGTCATCTCACCTGGCGCCGACTTCAGGGGCAGTACGGACTGCGCATCCATGAGGTGCTGAAAGCGGGCCCACTGGAGGGCATCCCGGGCAGCCCCTATCTGTGGGCGGAGCTGCGCTGGTCCGCACGGAATGAATCGATCGTGCATCTGGACGACCTGCTGTTACGGCGTAGCCGGCTGGGCCTGATACTGCCGGAGGGCGCCAGAAGCCTGTTGCCGGAGCTCCGCCGGCGACTGGCCCGGGAGTTGGTCTGGACCGACGAGCGTTGGCAGCAGGAGATCGATCGTTACCTCGCCCTCTGGCGGGAAGCCTATTACCTGCCCCAGGGCGATCAGGCCTCATGAACCGCTCGCTGGTGCTCGCTATCGATCAGGGGACGCAGAGCGTGCGGGCCCTGCTGTTCGATACCGACGGCAACCTGGTTGGCCGTGGCTACCAGCCCATAGAACCTTACTTTTCCCGCCATCCGGGTTGGGCCGAACAACACCCTGAATATTTCTGGGATAACCTCGGACAAGCGTGCCGTTTGCTCTGGCAGAATACCGAAGCCACGCCTGAGCAGGTCATGGGCGTCACCCTGACCACACAGCGGGGCACAGTCGTCATCCTGGACGACCAGGGGCGGCCCCTGCGCCCCGCCATCCTCTGGTTGGACCAGCGTCATGCCGACCTACAAGGACCGCTGGCCGGCCCCTGGGGCTGGACCTTCAGGGCCTTGCGCCTGGAAGACACGATCAACCAGTTCCGACGTAACACACAGGCGAACTGGCTGGCCCAGCACGAGCCGGACAATTGGCAGCGCACCCATAGATACCTGCTGCTGTCCGGCTATCTTACCTGGCGTCTCACGGGCCAGTACCGCGATTCCACCGCCTGCCAGGTGGGCTACCTGCCCTTCGACTACAAGCGCCACCGCTGGGCCGGTCGCCGGAACTTCAAATGGCGGTTAATGCCGGTCCGCGCCGGGCAACTGCCGGAACTTGTTCGCCCCGGCGACACCCTGGGTGATCTGACAACGGACGCTGCCAGATACCTGGGATTGCCTGCGGGGCTCCCAGTGATTGCCAGCGCCTCCGACAAGGCCTGTGAAGTACTGGGCAGCGGCGGCATCACACCGGATGTCGGTTGCCTGAGTTATGGCACCACAGCCACCATTAATGTCACCAACCGCAGGTACGTGGAGCCGGTCCGGCTGCTGCCACCCTACCCATCCGCCCTGCCCGGTCATTACTCTACCGAGGTGATGATCTACCGGGGTTACTGGATGGTGAGCTGGTTCAAGCGGGAGTTCGGCGCGCAAGAGCAACGCATAGCCGACGATCGCGGCATTGAGCCCGAGGAATTGTTCGACGATCTGGTCAATGCCGTGCCGCCCGGTTCCATGGGGCTGATGCTGCAGCCCTACTGGTCGCCCGGTGTGCGTCATCCGGGGCCGGAAGCCAAGGGGACAATAATAGGCTTTGGAGACGTGCATACCCGTGCCCACATCTACCGGGCGATTCTGGAGGGGCTGGCCTACGCCCTGCGGGAAGGCAGGGAACGTATCGAAAAACGCAGTGGTACCTCGATCACCACATTGCGGGTAGCCGGTGGCGGTTCCCGCAGCGAAGCCGCCATGCAGTTGACTGCCGACATCTTCGGAATGCCCGCCGGACGACCGGAGTGCCTGGAAGTCTCAGGCCTGGGAGCCGCCATGGTTGCCATGGCAGCGCTGGGGCGATACGCCTCGGTTGAGGCCGCCGCAGAGGGCATGGCCTGCCCTGTGCGGATGTTCGAACCCGACCCGGAAGCCGTAAAACTGTATGACCAGCTATACCGCACGGTATACCAGCGTATGTACCGTCGGCTGGAGCCCCTTTACAAGGACATCAGGCGCATTACCGGTTATCCGGAGTAATGCCGATAACCGCCTTGTCCGCCATGAATGGCATGATCTTATTCCATGGTTTGGCGTACCACTCAGAGCGCAGCTAGAAAATCTACAACTATTGCTCTAGCATTTAGAGACAAAGTTCACATTTTTGCGACTGTCTCACAGTCCGAAAGGCTATAGGCGCAAAAAACGTGGAGCAAGCTTTATGCAGACTGAAAAGGGCTTTCCAATTACTTATAACCAAATAAAAGCGAGGGTTGTTTTCCATTGTGACCATCAGGTGGTATGCATGAGTTCAGTCAATGGCGGATAAGCAGGGCCCTGTAACGCCCGTCACGCCCGCTTCTGGCAACGAAACCTCGCTTTCTGCTGTCAAAGACAGTGAGCAACGCTTCTATGAGTTGATCGAAAGCCTGCCGATGGTCGCCGTTCAGGGCTACGATATTAAGCGCCGGGTTATCTACTGGAACGATGCGAGCCGACGTCTCTATGGTTATACCCGTGAAGAGGCTCACGGACAGTTACTGGAAGACCTGATTATTCCCGACCACATGCGCGAAGATGTCATACATGCCCATCAGGAGTGGTTGGATAATAATATCAGTATTCCCTCGGAAGAAATTGAACTGAAGCATAAAGACGGTTATCCAGTGCCTGTGTATTCCAGTCACGTAATGATCAAACAGGATACTGGTAACTGTGAGATGTTCTGCATTGACATCAGCCTGGAGGAACAGAAAAAAGCCAAGCAGGAATTGTACAGGATGGCGAGCTTTGATGATTTGACCCGATTACCCAACAGAAGGTTGATGGAGGTTGAATTGTCGGCTCGCCTGGCTGAGGCAGAGCGCACCAGTCGAGCAATGGCGGTGGTGTTTATTGATCTCGACAATTTCAAGCTGATTAATGACACCCTTGGTCACCATTACGGCGACAAACTGCTACTGGCGGTGGCTGAAGTCCTGAAAACAGAAACTCGCCGTTCCGACCTCCTAAGTCGGTTTGGAGGCGATGAGTTTGTCTTGTTGTTGTTTGATTTTGATGGCCCCGAACACGTCCATGAACTCCTCAAACGTTTGATCGGCAAGCTTGATCAGGGTGTAACGCTGGATGGAGACTCCTATCAGGTTACGGCCAGTTTCGGGATCAGCCTGTTTCCGGACGATGGTGAGACCGTTGCCGATCTGATGGGGAATGCCGACGCCGCCATGTATCAGGCCAAGGAAAATGGCAAAAATGGCATCTGTTTTTACACGCCGGATATCAACGACCGACTGGTTCGCTATCAGGAAGTCAGCGCCATGCTGCGACGTGCCATTGTAACGGACAGGCTGCAGCTGTATTTTCAGCCCCAAATTGATCTGAAAACCGGTGGCATTGGTTCCTGCGAAGCGCTATTGCGTTGCTTCGATGAAAGCAACCGGATGATTTTCCCTGCTATGTTTATTCCAGTGGCAGAAAAGTCAGGGCTGATAAATCGCCTTGGAGACTGGGTCATCGAAACTGCCTGCAGGCAGCTTAAGGCCTGGCAGGGCACAGACCTTGAAAAAACAAGAATAGATATCAACGTGTCCGGCAGGCAGCTCAACAATCAGCACTTGGCAGAGCATATTCTGCAAACGCTTGAGCGTTATGAATTGACGCCCGATCAATTGGGCCTGGAACTGACGGAAAACGTGGTGTTCGGGGATTATGAGGGGCAGATAGGACAACTGGAACGATTAAAAAGCGTTGGCGTGCATATTTCCATTGACGACTTTGGAACCGGTTATTCTTCTCTGGTCTATTTACGAAGATTACCAGTATGCAGCCTCAAGATAGATAGAAGTTTTCTGCATCATGCCATGGAGAACGAAGGCGACATGGCGATTATGCAGGCCATGATTTCCGTAGGACACCGTCTTGGCCTGAGTGTGGTCGTAGAAGGTGTGGAAACCCACGAGCAGGACAACCTGGTCAGAGAATCAGGCTTCGACCTTGCCCAAGGGTACCTGTACGCAAGGCCGATGCCTGCCGATCAGATGCCGGCATTTCTTGCTGGTATCGAGTCAGATCACTGAGCCAGTCAATCTATCGAACTGCCATACTGTGCTCCAGGAGGTACTTCGCCATGGCGCCGTGCATGGGGAGGCTCCTGGCAAGCCCCCGATACAGTAGACGCCGGATAGCCGCCCTGTCTGCCATCAATAGCATCGCTCTGATCGGTAGTATTGACCGCCATTTCGGTAAATTTTACACGGACGGTCACGTTACTGTTAGCAGTCTCGCCAGGTAGCAGATTGAGAAATCGCTTTAAATACAAAAGATAACTGGTTACTTGGCCTTACTTTTCCGGGAGCTTTCGTAGTTCTCCGTCGTGGCATGCCTTCTGCAGATTATTCATGAGGTGCAGCGCAAAAGCGCTAGTCCACTCTTCATTTGCAGAAGGAATCTGACATGCACAAGCTTCTGAAAGCCACTCTTATAGCGACCACCCTCACCCCTTCCCTGGTGTTTGCCCAGGCGGTGGGTGGCGACCGGGAAGTCACCATCAGCGGCCAGGGTCAAAGCGACAAGGACCTGGATAACAACGCCTTTTCCATGACCGCAAGCTACGGCCAGTATATGAGCGACCAGGGTCAGATTGGTATCCGTCAATCACTCAGCATTTCTGATCGCGAAGGCGACAGTGCAGATTTCGATGGCGCAACCGTTGGCTTTTACGACTATCACTTTGGTGGGGGAGATTTACGACCTTTCCTCGGTGCCAACCTGGGCTACAACTACGGTGATCGTACCGAAGAGACCTTCTCCGCTGGCCCCGAAGCGGGCCTGAAGTACTACGTTCTGGACAAGACCTTCGTTCAGGGCATGGTGCAGTACCAGTTCCTGTTCGATAGCGGCAGCGATGTGGATGACAACTATGACGACGGCATTCTGTATTACAGCGTCGGCATGGGCTTCAATTTCTGACCCAAGCCCCTGGCCCTGCCGGGTCAGGGCTTCCGTCCGCAGTCCGAATCCACGACCAACCCGGCCTCCGCACAGCCTTCCAGATCAGCCTCCCAGGACTGCGGATAGCTGCCGCCACGCCCGGATCCCCACTCTCTCCCGCTGAACCAATGTTATCTATGGACAACACCATGGCGATGATTCACTGCAGGGGTGGTCTGTTGTCGGTGAGGAAGGCTCGTACCCTTGTTTTGTACGGCAGGGGCAAACATTATATAGAGCAAAGCACTGGATAGCCCATATTACACGGCTTTTCACAGAATCAGGAAAAATGGAGGCGCGGGTCGGAATCGAACCGGCGTACACGGAGTTGCAGTCCGCTGCATAACCACTCTGCCACCGCGCCGGGAAAGCCGTTTGAACTGGCTCTTGCTCTCAGGTGGGCATTGAGAGACTTGAATTGTGATTTCCAACCGGCGATACCGGAGAGAAATTGGAGCGGGAAACGAGACTCGAACTCGCGACCCCAACCTTGGCAAGGTTGTGCTCTACCAACTGAGCTATTCCCGCAGTCATCAGAGGCAATGCCTCGTCAACGGCTGGGTATTCTACGGATTACGGTCGGGGCGTCAATACTTTTTCTCACGTTTCAGTGATATTGAGCATTTATTGCGCGTCAGCAATGCCGCAGTCATTCCCTATCGGACTCAATCCGCTATCATGCAGCTATCAGTAACCTTTCCATACGGGAGCGGTAAATGCCGACAGCCGGCAGCCTGAGAATCGAAGGCAGGACCATCGTACTGCGGGATGACTGGGTGTTGTCGTGTTTCAATGACCTCAGGAAGCAGGTTCTTGCTGCCCGCCCCGATGATGATCTGCCCGGGTATGACATCGACTGGTCAGGCCTGAACCACCTCGATAGCGCCGGGGCCACGCTGATTGCGGAATTGCTGGGTAGCGAGAGACTGATGCAACTGGCGGAGGCCGATACGGCCATGACGCCCGAGCGAAAGGGCCTGCTGGTTGCGGTCGCGCGAGCAACATCGGGACTGGATGCAACACCACCCAGCCATGCGCCGGGTATCCGGGAGTCCCTTGCTGCAGTAGGCCGTGCCATTACCGGGTTCGCCCGAGGCCAGAAATTGCTGGCCGGGTTTATCGGACAGACCCTCGCGACCCTTGTTTCCATTATACCAATGCCCCGACGCTGGCGAGTCACCGCCCTGGTCGCCCATATTCAGCGTACCGGGCTGAACGCGTTGCCCATTGTGGCCTTGCTGACGTTTCTGGTGGGGGCCGTGGTGGCTTTTCTGGGCGCCACCGTGCTGGATGATTTCGGCGCCACCATCTATACAGTGCACCTGGTGACCTTCGCCTTCCTGCGGGAATTCGGGGTGGTGCTTGCTGCCATACTGCTCGCGGGGCGCACGGCCAGCGCCTATACGGCCCAACTCGGGTCCATGAAGGCCAACCAGGAGATTGACGCCTTGCGTGCGTCCGGGTTGGACCCTATGGAAATGCTGGTGATTCCACGGGTGCTGGCAATGGTGATCAGCTTGCCGTTTTTAACCTTCGTGGGAATGGTCAGCGGCATCCTGGGCGGCGCCCTGGTATGCCTGTACAGCCTGGATATCTCTGCGACCCAGTTTCTGTCGATTGTCGAGCGGGATATCCCCCTCAATCACTTCCTGGTTGGACTGGGCAAGGCTCCGGTGTTTGCCTTTGTCATCGCGGTCATTGGCTGCCTGGAGGGCCTGAAAGTCAGCGGCAGCGCCGAATCCGTCGGTCAGCACACAACGTCCAGTGTGGTCCAGTCGATTTTCATGGTCATACTGCTCGATGCGGTTGCAGCGTTGTTCTTTATGGAGATGGGATGGTAACGGAGCCACTGATACAGGTTCGCGCACTGGAGAACCACTTCGGAGAGCACCAGGTTCATGACAATCTTGACCTGGATCTCTACCCCGGGGAAATACTCGGTGTCGTCGGTGGTTCCGGCACTGGCAAATCCGTACTGTTGCGCAGTATCGTCGGGCTCCACCGTCCAAATGGCGGTACCATCAGCGTGTTCGGCGGCGACCTGATGACCATGTCGCCACAGCAACGATCCCGAACCGAACGACGGTTCGGCGTGCTGTTCCAGGGTGGTGCCCTGTTCACGTCGCTCACCCTGCAGGAGAACATTGCGCTGACCTTGATCGAACACGCCCGCCTCACTCGAAGGGATGCCGAGCACCTGGCACGAATGAAACTGGCACTGGCCGGGTTACCACCGGAAGCTGCCCTGAACTACCCATCCGAACTGTCCGGCGGCATGGTCAAACGGGCAGCCCTGGCCCGGGCCCTGGCCCTGGACCCGGAGGTGCTGTTTCTGGACGAACCTACCGCCGGGCTGGACCCGATTGGCGCCGCCGGGTTCGATGCATTGCTGAGGACCCTGCGTGATGCCCTGGGGTTCAGCGTCTTCATGGTCACCCACGACCTGGATACCCTGTACGCCACCTGTGACCGGGTCGCGGTACTTGCCCGTGGCCAGGTTCTGGTGGCGGATTCACTGGATGTGGTAGAACAGAACCCGGATCCATGGATTCAGGATTACTTTCATGGCCCCCGAGGCCGGGCTGTTGCCGGAGCGCACAGTCGGTATGCAAAGGAGGACCACTGACGTGGAACCCAGAGCCCACCATGTGCTGATCGGTATTTTTACCGTGGTGACCATTGCCGCCATCCTGCTGTTTGCGCTCTGGCTTGGTGACACGGAAAACAACCGGGATTACGACTACTACGAGGTAGGCTTTCACGATGGCGTCAGCGGCCTGTCCGAAGGCAGCCCGGTTCAGTATAGCGGCATCGAGGTGGGCAACGTCGTCACCCTGCGCCTGGACCCGGAAGACCCCCGCCATGTAAAAGCCCTGGTAAGAGTCTACAGCGATATCCCTGTTCGCAGGGACACCAAGGCAACCCTGAACCTCGCAAACATCACTGGCGCCATGACCATCCAGTTTTATGGTGGCACGCCGGACAGCACCGTTCTGGTTGGGGACCGTGACAATCCCCCCTATATTAAAGCGGAGCCGTCCCAGTTCAGCTCCCTGCTCAGTAGCAGCGAGAACCTGATGACCAAGGCGGACGACTTCCTTACCAATGCCAACCGGTTCCTGTCTGAAAAAAATGCCGAGAACCTTACCGTTACTCTGGAGAACTTCAGGCTGACCACGGAAACGCTGGTCGCAGAAAGAGACAACATCAACCGCGCCCTGGTCAGCGTCTACGACGCGGCGGAGCGGGCCCGGAGAACCTTCGACCGTTACCACGAGCTGGGAAACTACCTGGGTGAGCTGCTGGAAGATCAGGGGCAACCCACCCTGACCCAGGCCCGCCAGGCCGCAGAGGCCCTCAATCGCGCCTCCACCAGGATCGATGCATTGGTCGCCGACAATGAGGGCTCAGTCGGTCAGGGCCTCGACAGCCTGGGAGAGCTTGCTCCAATCATGCAGGAGCTGCAATCAACCCTGCGCAGCCTGAGCCTGCTCACCAAACGGCTGGAAGAAGACCCGTCGCGGGCTTTACTGGGCCGGGACGCTATTCAGGAGGTATCGCCATGAGCCGCTTCCGGCAGTGCCACAGTCTCAGAATTCTGACAGCCGGCTTGCTGATGCTGACCGTATCCGGTTGTAGTGTTGCGCTACTGCCCGAGAAACAGTCACTCCGGATCTTCACCCTCCCCTACGGATATACGCCTGACGCCGACGAGATTGCCCACCCGGGCAAGGGGCCGGTGCTGAAGGTGGCACAGCCTCAGGCCAGCGGGGTGCTGGACACCAAGCGCATCGTGATCGAGGTTCGCCCAAACGAACTGGCAGCTATCAGTGCTGCACGCTGGACCACGAACGCACCTTCGTTGTTGCGGGACCATCTGGTGCGATCGCTGCGTGAGGATCCGCGAATAGCCACGGTGGTATCCGACACCAGTGGTTCCGGCAGCGATATTACGCTCACCTCAGAGCTGCGGGCGTTCCAGGAAGTGCGCACCAGTGAGCCCCCGGAGATTCAGTTGTACCTTCAGGCACAACTGGTGGAAAACGGCAGTCGACAGATTCTCGCCACCCGGGATTTTAACGTGACGGTGCCTTCAGCCGGAGAAGGCCTTGACGACAGCGTGGCCGCGTTCGGTGCAGCTGCCGACAGTCTGGCGGCGGAAATGGCAGACTGGATAGGGTCTGAGCTGGCTGACTACTGAGTGTTGTTCTCTTCCGGAAAAAGATCCGGCCAGGCAGCCTGCAGATACAGCAGCATGGACCAGAGCGTCAGCCCCGCCGCCAGATACAGCAATGCAGTGCCCGCATTGGCCACCAAGGTGCCTGGCTGCATCGCCAGCAGCATCACAATGGCCACCATCTGGGCGGTGGTCTTGATCTTGCCGATGTAGGACACCGCCACGCTGGCACGGCTGCCGACTTCCGCCATCCACTCGCGCAGGGCCGAGATGACAATCTCCCGCCCGATGATGACCATGGCGGGGATGGTGAGAATAAAGTCGGCATGCTCCTCGATCAGTACCGTCAGGGCCACCGCCACCATCAGCTTGTCCGCTACCGGGTCCAGGAAGGCCCCGAAGGGTGTTGACTGGTCCAGCTTGCGGGCAAGGTAGCCATCAAGCCAGTCCGTGCCTGCCGCAATGGCAAAAATCGCGGCGCTGACCGCGTATCGCCAGTCCACAGGAAGGTAGAATATCGCCACGAAAACCGGAATCATCACGATGCGGGACAGGGTGAGTACGTTCGGCAGGTTCATGGATTCCTTACTCGTCGTGTAATGCGGCGTAGATGGTTTCGGCCAGGGTTTTGCTGATGCCCTGCACCTTGGCGATTTCATCGATTCCGGCGTCACGCAAGGTGCGCACACTTCCGAAATAGCGGATGAGGTCCCGGCGTTTTTTCGGGCCAACGCCTTCAATACCCTCAAGGGTGGACTGGCGTCGTTTCTTGTCGCGACCCGCCCGGTGGCCGGATATGGCAAAGCGGTGGCTCTCGTCCCGGATGTGCTGGATCAGGTGCAGCGCTGGCGAATCCGGCGGCACACGGAAGACCCGGCCCGTGAGGGCATCAATCAACTGCTCCATGCCGGCTTTGCGGGTAACGCCCTTGGCAACACCAACCAGAGGGATATCACGGATCTGCAGTTCCTCGAAGACCTCCCGCGCCATGCGTAGCTGGCCCTTGCCACCGTCAATCAGCACCAGGTCCGGTCGCTTACCTTCGCCGTTAACCATGCGCCTGTAACGACGGGTAAGCACCTGCCGCATGGCCGCATAGTCATCTCCACCGGTGATACCCTCAATATTATAGAGCCGATAGTCGCTTTTAAGGGGCCCATTCTCGTCGAAAACCACACAGGATGCGACCGTGTTTTCGCCATGGCTGTGGCTGATATCGAAACACTCCATACGGGACGGGGTTTCAGGCAGGTCCAGCAGGTCCCGCAATGCCAGCAAGCGTCGATACACAGTTTCCTTGCTGGCCAGGTGAGTCAGAAGCGTCTGCCGGGCATTGGTCTGGGCCAGCTCCAGCCATTTACGGCGCTCGCCACGAACGTTGCGGCGGATGCGGGTCTCGCGGCCAGCCTGCTCCGACAGTGCCCGGGCCAGAAGCTCATGTTCTTCCGGCAGGGTGGTGACCAGCACATCCCCGGGAATTTCGCGGCGGGCAGCGCTGCCGAAGTAGAACTGCCCCAGGAATGATCCAAGCAGCTCCTCTTCGGTCTGCTCCAGGGAAAAGCGGGGAAAATAGTCTTTGGTGCCCAGCACCCGACCACCCCGGACGATGATCACCACCACACAGACCACTCCCGCATCCTGGGCCATCGCAATGACATCCGCATCGCCACCCTCGCCTTCCATGGATTGCTGCTCCTGAACATGACGAAGATGGGTTATCTGATCACGGCAGGCGGCAGCCTTTTCGAACTCCAGGTTGGCGGAGGCCTTTTCCATGGTATCCATCAGATCACGGATGATGACGGGATTCTTGCCCTCCAGGAACATGGTGGCATGTCGTACATCCTCCTGGTATTCCTCCGGCGTGACATAGCCCACACAAGGCGCCGTGCATCGGTTAATCTGATACTGAAGACATGGTCTGGTACGATTTCTGAAATAGCTTTCAGAACAGTCTCTTATGCGGAATATCTTCTGCAGAATATTAAGGCTTTCCTTGACCGCCCCCGAGCTGGGATAAGGCCCGAACCAGGTACCCTGCCCCTTGCGGGTGCGCCCGCGCCGGAAGGTCAGCGAGGGATAGTCAGAATGCGGGGACAGATAGATATAAGGGTAGGATTTGTCATCCCGCAACAGGATGTTGTACGGGGGGCGCTCAGACTTGATCAGGTTTTGTTCCAGCAGCAGGGCTTCGGTTTCGCTGCCGGTTACCGTTACCTCAATGTGCTGGATGCGTGCCACCAGCGCGGCGGTCTTGGGCGCCAACCCCGTTTTGCGGAAATAGCTGCCAACACGCTTCTTGAGGTTCCGGGCCTTACCCACATACAGCAGGCTCCCGCCGCTATCGTACATCCGATAAACGCCGGGCCGTTCCGTTAGCCGCTTGAGGAATGCCTTGCTGTCAAATCCCTGTTCCTGTGGCTCTGTTGCCGGCTCAGATCCTGTCGGCATCCAGCAACCCGAATCGGACGGCCATCAGGGCCAGCTCCACATCGCTGGAAATCTCCAGCTTCTCGAAAATCCGGTAACGGTAACTGTTAACCGTTTTCGGACTCAGGCACAGCTTGTCGGAAATATCCTGCACCTTCTGGCAGTCGACCACCATCATGGCAATCTGCAGTTCCCGCTCGGACAGGCGGTCGAACAGGGATTCGTCCTGGTCGTCCGAATCGCCCCCCAGTTGCTTGAGAGCCATTTTCTGGGCAATTTCCGGGCTGATATAACGCTGGCCCGAGTGGGCCTTGCGAATGGCGCGCACCATTTCGTCAATATCCGCTCCCTTGGTGATGTAAGCGGTGGCGCCCGCCTGCATGACCCGGGTGGGATAGGGATCGTCCGCGCACGCCGTTACCACGATAACGCGGATGGAGTCGTCAAGGCGGAGGATCTTACGGGTGGCCTCAAGGCCACCGATACCCGGCATGCGGATGTCCATCAGGACGATGTCCGGCCGTTTATTACGCACGGATTCCACCGCCTCCTCACCGGATGAGGCTTCACCAAGCACGTCTATATCAGGATTGTCGGCCAGCATCCGGGTAATCCCGGAACGAACCAGTTCGTGGTCATCTACAACCAGTACGCTGATCAATGTTCACCTCTTGCCTGGATCAATGCTGCGATGATCGGTGTACCCGCCCCTTGGGGACATCACCAATTGTACCGCCAGACGAAATAGACGAATAGCCTACGAATTAACACTACGAAAAATATCTGTCGCCATTTCACACGTGTTACGCAGGCCGATGAGTCACGATTTATGTGCTACCAGCTATCAATAAAACGGTCTGCCCGGTCATAACCCTGGCGACTGGCTGACGGTGAAGACTCGAGCCCACGGATCACCCAACGCCTGGTCTCAGCCGGATCAATCACCGCGTCAATCTCCAGGAAGCTGGCCATATTCATGCCCTTCCCGTGTTCATAGGCCTTGGCGACCATTTTGTCGAACGCAGCCTGACGTTCCCGTGGGTCATCAATGGCCTCCAGTTCCTTGCGGAAACCAAGCCTGACAGACCCCTCAAGCCCCATGGCGCCAAACTCACTGCTGGGCCAGCCAATCGTAAACATCGGCGAATGGAAACTGCCCGCAGCCATGGCCTGGGCACCAAGCCCGTACCCCTTGCGAAGTACGACAGTGAAGAATGGCACCCTGAGCTTGGCAGCCGTTACAAACATCCTGGAAACGTGCCGTACCGTGGCTTCGCGTTCGGCATCCGGGCCCACCATAAAGCCGGGTGTGTCACACAGCGATAATACGGGCAAACCGGCGGTATCACACAATTGCATGAACCGGGCCGCCTTGTCGCCGCCGGCTGCATCTATGGCACCGCCCAGTACAGCCGGGTTGTTCGCCATCAGCCCGAATGGGCGCCCCTCAATTCGCACCAGGGCGGTAACCAGACCCGGCGCAAACTCACGACGTAACTCGATGACCGAGTCTGTATCAGCAACAGTGTCGATCACCTGACGGATATCGTAAACCCTGAGCCGATTCTCAGGGATAAAATGCCTGAGCAGACGCTGATCGACCGCTTTCCATTGTGACAGATTGCCCTGCATGTATGACAGGTATTCCTTGGCGACAGAAACTGCCTCGGCCTCATCGTCCACCACAACATCAATGACTCCGTTGGGGGACTGCACGGAGACCGGTCCAACCTGTTCCGGTGTGAAACGTCCGAGCCCGCCGCCTTCGATCATCGCCGGCCCTGCCATGCCCACGGTGGCATCCCGTGTTGCAATGATCACGTCACAGCAGCCCAGCAGGGCCGCGTTACCCGCAAAACAGCGCCCTGACACAATGCCGATCAACGGCACCCGGCCTGACAGCGCGGCCATCGCGGTAAACGTATGGCAATCAAGTCCAGCCACACCGACATGATCCGTATCCCCGGGGCGTCCGCCACCACCCTCGGCAAACAGCACCAGCGGCAATTGCCAGCGATCGGCCAGCTGCAGCATGCGGTCCGTCTTCTTGTGGTTCATCATGCCCTGAGTACCGGCAAACACCGTGTAGTCATAGGACATCACCATGCATCGCGCCTGCTCGGGCCCCACCTGACTCCGGTTGACGGTGCCAATACCGGCAATCAGGCCATCGGCCGGGCTGGCGTCCATTAACTCGTCGATAGGCACCCGGCGGCGTCGGGCAGCCAGGGCCAGGGCGCCGTATTCGGTAAAGCTGTCGTCGTCCATCAGGTCGAGGATGTTTTCACGGGCGGTGCGCTGGCCGGTCCTGCGGCGCTTTTCCACTGCCTTGGGACGACGGTGGTCCTGTAACCGGTCATGGCGATCCAGCACCGCTGCCAGGTCGTCGCGGATATGCTCCAGGTCCCAGCTTTCCTCCGTCAGGGGACCATGGTCCTGGTCCCCGTCACCGGAAATGTGAAACACGGGCTGCCCTTCCCTGAGAGTCCGGCCTTCCTCCACCAGCACGGACTCTACCCGTGCGGACGCTGGCGCCTTCACCTCGAACTCCATTTTCATGGATTCGACGATGGCGAGCACCTGACCCGGTTCGATGTAGTCACCCGGGGTGGCCTGCAACCGTACCACCGTGCCCTGGACCGGGCACTTGATGGCCAACTGACCGTCAGGAGGCTCAATGGTCGGATCGGAACCCGATGCGGGCGGCGCTGCGGTGGTCTGGGGATTCTGCCCGAAGAAGTAGCATGGATGGGCGTCGTCCCGGGTGTCGGTCAGCATCGGCATTTGCTGTTCAACCAGCGCAGTACTGACCCGCCAGTCCGCCATGGCCGGCAGACGGGCCAGGTTACGGAGGAAACCAAGGTTGGTGTCAACACCCTCCACGCGGAACTCACACAACGCCCGGTAGGTCTTGCGCATCAGCTCCTTCAGTGAACCCTGCCCGGAAATCACCAGCTTGGCCAGCAGGGAATCAAAGCGGGCGGTGTTGGTGTATCCGGCATAACCGGCGCCATCCACCCGGATACCCGGCCCGCCGGGGGGCTCATACACCGAGAGGGTACCCGCGGCGGGCATGGCGTCACCCTCCGGAGTCAGGGTTTCAAGGTTGATCCGTACCTGGACCGCACTGATCGGTCCCGGCCTACAGGGTGTGTCGGCCAGGCCCAGTTGCCTGAGTGAACGCCCGCCCGCCAGGGCAAACTGTATGTCCACCAAATCCCTGCCACTGATAAGCTCGGTGACCGTGTGTTCAACCTGAAGGCGGGGGTTGGCCTCCATAAACACGAAGTCACCGTTGTCGTTGTCCAGCAGGAACTCGATGGTGGCCAGCCCGCACAGCCCTGCCGCACGGGACATGTCGAGGGCGGCGTCAATCATGCCCCGGCGCTGCGCATCGCTCAGATGGGGAGCGGGAGCCAGCTCCACCAGTTTCTGGCGACGGCGCTGCAGACTGCAGTCCCGGTCCCATAGATGGCTGACATTACCTTCGTCATCCCCCAGCACCTGAACTTCAATATGCCGGGCGTTGGTCAGCAGTCGTTCAGCATAGAGCGCATCGTCGCCAAAGGCTCTTTTGGCTTCCCGCTGGCAGGCACTCCAGGCGTCCTCCAGCTC
This sequence comes from Marinobacter lacisalsi, assembly GCF_042651045.1. Lineage (NCBI taxonomy): Bacteria > Pseudomonadati > Pseudomonadota > Gammaproteobacteria > Pseudomonadales > Marinobacteraceae > Marinobacter > Marinobacter lacisalsi. Next base: position 121,464 of record NZ_JBHSDI010000011.1, on the reverse strand, counting down.
GTCCAGGGCAAAAACCGGACGCATACCCCGGCCACCGCCACCTGCCACGGCTTTCAGCATCAGGCCCGCCTGCTCCCCATGGCTCGCCTTGAGCTGCTTCAGGAAGTCCCCGGCGTCGGCCAGTGAGATTCCGCTGTCTGTTCCGGAAGCCAGGGGCACGCCGCACTCTCTGGCCAGCCCCCTGGCCCGGGCCTTGTCCCCCAGTAACGCCAGGCACTGGGCGGAGGGACCAACGAAAGTAATACCGGAATCCTCGCAACGGCGGGCGAACTCCGCGTTCTCGCTGAGAAACCCGTAGCCAGGGTGGATCGCGTCGCAGCCTTCGGCCCGGGCCAGTCGGATCAGTTGTTCGCCGTCCAGGTAGGCATCGACACCCTGACCGCTTAGCGCGATGGCATGGTCGACGCGGCGAATATGCAGGGAGCCGGCATCATCCGGCGCATAGACGCCAACCGACCGTATACCGGCCTCGGACAAGGTCCGGGCAATGCGAATGGCGATTTCACCGCGGTTGGCAATCAGAACACTGCGAAAAGTGGCCATAGGGAGGTTGTTCCGTTGTTATTGATCGTCAACCGGCTTCCCTGGCAGGTGCCGGTTTCAGGTATGGAACATCATGATAAAGTGGAAAGCCTATTAACAGAACCGGGTATCAGTTATACCCCTCCATGCACCCGGCTTATGGACCGGACGGCCTGCCCAGACCGGCCGTGTTATCCACCGGGTCGAACCAGATAACCAACTCGCCCCGGCGGACGGCGGCCATTACCCGGTCACGCTCCTTCAAGGGACTTTCCTGGTCATTGAGGCCGTGGTAGCGGGTGCAGTACTCCTGCACCAGACCCTCCAGCAACTCCTCGTTAATCAGATCCGTCTCCACCACGAAGGGTTCTTCGCGGGGGTCGGAGTCGGACACTTTCCCGTTCTCATCCATGGCTGGCAACTCGTTCCGGAAATGAGCCGTCATGATATCAGTCATCTCGACGATGGGAACGGGTGTCAGGCCTCACGAACCCTGAACCGACCAACGATCTCCCGAATCGCCCCGGATTCAAGCCGCAGCGCGTCGCTGACTTCCCGGGTCTGCCCCACCGAACCGACAAGCCGGTCAGCACTTTGGGTCAGGGTATTCGAGCGCCGACCGACCCGTTCAATGTTTTCTCGCTGCGCCACAACGGCCCCATCAATGTTCTGGCTGAGCGCCTCGAGACGTGAAAAGTGTTCATTCAGACTTTCAAGATGCTCTCGCAGGTTATTGAGTTCGAGCCGGTTTTCGTCGCCTGCCCGGTGCATCAGCTGAAGTCGTTGCTCGATGCCTTCGACATTGCCCACCAGCTCACCAACCCATTGGCGGATCTCTCCGGTGGAATCGGCGGTGCGACGTGACAGGGTGCGCACCTCATCAGCCACCACGGCAAAGCCCCGTCCGTGCTCCCCCGCCCTTGCCGCCTCTATGGCAGCATTGAGGGCCAGCAGGTTGGTCTGTTCGGCAATCTCTGCGATCACGCTCACCACCTGCTCTACCTTGCCGGTGGACGAGGACAGACCCTGGATCGCTGCAGAGACTTCGCCAATGACACTGATAGTATGGTCAGCCGCGTCCTCGGAGCGTCGCAAGCCCTGCTGTACACCACGATTGCCCTTGGCTGCCGTCGCTATCGTGGTTCGTGATTCCCGTGCAGCCAAGTCTACATTGTCGGCCTGAACAGTGATTTCATTCATGGACTCGGAAACATCAGCCACCTGATCCCGGGTCTGCCGCGAAGCCAGCTGGACGGTCTCGGCTTCTTCTTCCAGTATCCGTGCCCGCTCATCCAGGGACATCGCCGCCTTACGGGTGTCATGAATAAACTGCTCAAGCCGGGCCACCAAACCACCAATGGCCTTGCTGACGCCTGTCACCTCATCTCGCCCAGATACCTCCGGCGGCGTGCGCAAATCCGAATTGGCTTCCATATGTCGCAGTGCTACTTCAGTGCGCCGTAGCCGCAGGATAACCGTATGCCGCAGCCACAGGGTCATCAGCAAAACAATGGCGAGAAACACCAGCGACCCCGCCACCAGATACCCGCCCTGTCGCTCCATGAAGTCCAGCAGGCTGTCCGCACTGGTCTGAATGGACTGGCGCGTTTCCATCTGCTGCTCGCTGATGGCCGAGAGCATTGGATTGACCGCAGGCATCAGGCGAAAATCCACTACCTGTCCTACCTGGTAGTAGGATTTCGCATCAATGCCTTCAGCCATCGCCTTTAGCAGGGCTTCCACTTCGGCGTAAGACTCCCTGTTTCGGTCCGCCCAGGTTGCCAGCTCCGGGTTTCCGGAGACTGCCTGCCAGCGCTCAGGGAAGCTGGTTTGAATGGTATCGAACTGCTGATCGACCTCATCCCACAACAGTAGCTGGGCCTTGATCTTGTACGACAGGTCCTGAATCCGGCGCAGATCCTGTTCCAGGTCGGTCAGTTGCCAGGACTGCCTGAGCTCATGGTTGACCAGCGAATCCGTCGCTCGGCTGGCCTGATCAATAATGGACCAGGACACCATGGCCAGAGCAGCCAAAGCGGATACAGCCAGAAAGGCAAAGAAGAAGATACGGGCACGGACGGTGGCAAGCATGATGACTCCGAATGGCAATCTGATGTCCGCACCCTATGGCCCTTGTATGACATTCCGGTTTCAATGCTTGCGCAACCTTCCGTAATTACGGTAAAAATTTGTAAAAGGTTAGCTCCTGAATCACAGTAGCCAGAGCCAAGCCGCTGGGCTATGATTGCCGGCTTCCGCAACATTGCACCGGATACCATCCATGAACGCCGCGCTGTTCCGACAGACACTACCGATCCTTTTCGGCTACCTGCCCCTGGGCGTGGCGTTCGGCGTGCTGTTCAGTGCCCAGCTTGATTACGCCTGGTGGTACGCGCCCTTAATGGGCATCACCATCTTCGCCGGTGCCGGCCAGATCCTGGCGGTCAGCCTGATTGCGGCCAAGGTGGGACTGCTGGAAGTGTTTGTCGCCATGTTTGTGCTCAATGCCCGCCACCTGTTTTACGGCCTGTCGCTACTCGGGCAGTTCCGGGGTGCCGGCTGGCGCAAGGCCTACCTGATCTTTGGCCTCACCGACGAAACCTACTCCCTGCTCACCAGCCGCCCAAGACACGGTTCCAGGGAGGAAGAGCAACGCAACGACTTCCGGATCACCCTGCTGAACCAGGGCTACTGGGTAGCCGGTTGCGCACTGGGGGCGCTGCTTGGCGATAACGTCGCTTTCAACAGTACCGGCATCGAGTTCGCGCTGGTCGCGCTGTTCATCGTGCTGACCATCGAACAGTACAAGGCACTCGGCGAAGCCTTTCCCTTGTGGGCCGGGGCGATTGCCGCCGCCGTTTCTGTGGCGGTTCTTCCTTCCGACCAACAGCTGATCGGCGCCGTGGTTCTGGCGACAGTGGCGCTGCTGATGCAGTACCGCCGCAACAGGGTTGGCAGGGGGCAGGCCCATGGATAACACCACGTACATCCTGGCCTTTATAGCCGTGGCGACCGCAGCCACCTTCGCAACCCGGGTGATCCCCTTCCTTTTCCTCTCCCGGCACCATGAGCACCCGTTACTGCTGCATATAGGCCGCTACCTGCCGGCAGCGGTTATGGCGCTGCTGGTGGTCGTGTTCCTGATAAAGTCCGCTCGCTGGACTGCCCCCGCTTTCGGCGCCGATGCCCTGCTACCCTGCGCCGTGGTGATCCTGTTGCATCTCTGGCGCCGCAACGCCCTGCTCTCTATTGTCGCGGGCACTGCGGTCTACATGGCTATCCAGCAGAGTGGCCTGATCGCACTGTAACCAGTCAGGATTTTTTACGGACAATGGTTGCCAAACCCCGAAAAAACCATTACAGTTTGCGCCCTCAAATGAGCGACAAGGTCGCTGATTTGGAACAGTTTATTGGAGAGGTGGCCGAGTGGCTGAAGGCGCACGCCTGGAAAGTGTGTATACGTTAATAGCGTATCGAGGGTTCGAATCCCTCCCTCTCCGCCAATACTAAGAACCCCGGCAGAAATGCCGGGGTTTTTTATTGGGCGATTGAGGAGTGATTTCGCTCGTAACGATCAGGGTTAATTGACCGGTTTCACCACACTGGTATCAGGTTGCTCTGATTCTCCATAGCCCACTTGCCCCTATAACTTACCAATAACCCCCATCCCCCGCTCACAAGGCGCGAGATAGAACCCGCCAAACAGATTGTAGTGATTCAGGAAGTGATAAAGGTTGTAGATCTCACGCTTCGTCGCGTAATCCGCACTGAGTGGCCTGGCTACACGGTAGGCCTCATAGAATGCCGGTCCGAAACCACCAAACATTTCAGTCATGGCGATATCCGCCTCTGAATCGCCGTAGTACACCGCCGGGTCAATCAGCCAGGCAGTGGTATCGTCGAACAGCGCATTACCGGACCACAGGTCACCGTGAAGCAGGCTCGGGCCCTCTACCCTCTCATTCAGCCATTCCGCCAGCCGTTCCCGTTTGGCGTCGAGAATCTCGGTGAAGCGGTCGCGAAGTGCCGCGTCGGTGATCAGGCTGATCTGGTACCCCAGCCGACCCTCCACAAAGAAGTCGCCCCAGGTATCGCTTTCCCGGTTTTTCTGAGGATTCAAACCGATGTAGTTATCACGATGGAAACCATAGCAGCCCTGGGACAGGTTATGTATTCCGGCCAATCCACGGCCGAACTGTCGTAGCACGCTGTCCGACTGCCGCAGGGGGGTAATGGCCGTCATTTCCAGCCTTTCCTCACTGACGGAGTAGACACGGGGTACCCGCAAGCCACTGACACCGGCAATGGTGATGGCCTCCCCCAGCAATTCCAGGCCCTCCGCCTCCCGGAACAGGGCATCCGCAAAACCGGTTTCATTTTTCTTTGTGTACATGGTTCGCCCCCTGGAGCCCAATGACTCCCACGTTGACACCTCTCCGCCGGCATACCCTGTTCTGGTGGCCAGAGAAGGAATACCTACACAATCCCGACACATCCTATGCAAAACCTTGATTATAAAGCGTGATGCCATTCAACTACCGAGCGCCCGACTTGCCTATGAACTGACTCGCACGCCCGGACAATCGGGTATATGATCCATGTCACAGACTGAACCGTGGATCGACAGGTCAGATCCATCGGCGGATAACTATTGTGTTTTAGGCGCTATAATCATGTCTGGAAGCCTTAGTGTCCGTTTGACGAATTCGCACACCAGCTACAAGACGCCGGGATCTTTGGCCACGACACCAGTGCGCACATGGGCTGCCCCCACACCAGGGACTGGCGGCATCGGTCACATATCCCTCAGTGGCCCGGTGGATCAGCGGATTCAGCAAGCGACAAACTAGAATAACCCAATTAACCAGTGCTTCCACCAACCTGCAGTTAAGGAATGTTCAAGAATGGAACTCTCAGCTAACGCCGCACTGACCCCCTGTTCAACCCGTTCAATTCCCGATGATATTCATACGCCCCCTTCCATAGAGCAGGACGCGGCGGTTTATTCCCGTGCCGAAACACTGGTAGCGGACCTGCTCCAGCTCAGCGAGGCCAGCGACCATGATCGCACCCAGGCACAGGCTACCGTAGAAGCCCTGGGAGCCAGTCTGCAAAGGGAGTCTGCCCGCCAGAGCCAGTTACTCCAGGCGCCGGTGGCACAACTGGCGAACCGGGCTGACGATGGCGGTGAGGTGGCCAATGCGCTGGTTAACCTCAAGGTTCAGGTCGAATCCCTCGACCCTGCCGGTTTTGACCTGAGCCCGGGCTGGTGGAGCCGCCTCGCAGGGCGCCTGCCATTCGTGGGCACGCCGCTGAAGCGTTATTTCAGCCGCTACGAGTCGGCCTCCACCGTCATCGCCGCAATCGTCGACTCCCTGAATGCCGGCAAAGAGCAGTTGCAACGGGACAACATCACCCTGAAGGCGGACCAGGCGGATATGCGCCAGTTGAGCGAGAAACTGACCCGTGCCATCGAGACCGGCAAACAGATGGACGCCCACCTTGAACGCGCCATGGAAAGGGAATACGTGAATGACGACACCATGTCCACCTTCATTCAGGAAAAGCTGCTGTTTCCCCTGCGCCAGCGCATCGCTGACCTGCAACAGCAATTAGCGGTGAATCAGCAGGGTATCCTGACCATCGAGGTGATCCTGCAAAACAACCAGGAGTTGGTCCGCGGCGTCGACCGGGCCACCAATGTGACAGTGAGCGCACTGCAGATTGCCGTCACCCTCGCGCTCTCTCTCGCGCACCAGAAAGTGGTTCTGGACAAGATCGACGCCGTCAACAAAACCACCGATCAGCTGATTGCCGGCACCGCCAGTCAGCTTCGCGAACAGGGAGCCAGAATCCAGGCCCAGGCCGCCTCGTCGCAGTTGAACATGGAAACGCTCAAGCGCTCGTTTGAGGACATCAATGCGGCTCTCGATGATATCGCCGGTTTCCGACAGAACGCCCTGCCGGCAATGGGAGAAGCGATTGCCGAGATGAACAGCCTGACCGACAGGGCCGCCCGCCGGATTGATTCCCTGTCGGATGTGCAAGGCCCGAAAATGCGCCTTGAACCTGATCTGGGCTGAACTTAATCTCGAAGGTTTGTGCCTGATCCTCGAAAGCTTCCGGGGCCTGGGGGCACCAGAGGAGATGCAGGAATCCATCCGCCTCCGGCTCTCTGAGTGCCGCCAGGCGGTGGACGCACTTAAGCATCTCGGTACCGAGCTGGCCGAACTCGCGCCACCTGGCTCGGATATGGACTCGGCCATGGAGGAGCTGCAGCGACTCACCCGGCGGGTGTCAGACTATAGGGTGAATTGACAGGGTCAGGTGTCGGGCTTAACGTTAGCAGGCTTTCAATCTGCCCTGATGGCCTCCGTTCATGAACCTCATCGACATCTTCCTTCAGACCCTGGCCACAACGCTGCCAGTGTTTGCCATGGTCTTTATTGGCCTGGGTTTGCGTAAACTCGGCTGGATTGACGCCGCTTTCGTCAATACCGCCTCGGCACTGGTCTTCAAAGCCACGCTTCCCACACTGATTTTCCTCAGTATCCTGCGGGCAGACCTGGATACAGCGCTTAACCCCGGTCTGCTCGGGTTCTTTGCGCTGGCTACCCTCGGCAGTTTTTCGCTGGCCTGGCTATGGGCTCTTTGGCGCGTGCCCAGGGCGGATCGGGGTGTCTACGTTCAGGGCTGCTTTCGCGGTAATTGCGGGATAGTCGGGCTGGCTCTGGCCGCCAGTATGTACGGCGATTACGGCCTGTCCGCCGGAGGTATCCTGCTGGGGCTGGTGATTATCTGCTACAACATCCTGTCGGTGGTGGTGCTGCTCACCTATCAGTCGGAACAGAAGCTTCACTGGGGGCATATCCTCGCCGATATCGGGCGCAACCCGCTGATACTGGCGGTTGTTGTGGCCGTGCCCTTTGCCTGGTGGGAGATTGCTCTGCCGGAATGGGTGATGACCAGCGGCGACTATTTTGCCTCGCTGACCTTGCCCCTGGCCCTGCTTTGTATTGGCGCTACAGTCTCCCTCAGCGCCATTCGCCAGGAGAGCGGCCCGGCCATGGGCGCCACGGCCTTCAAGATGGTCACCCTGCCCGCGCTGTGCACCCTGGCTGCCTGGTTGGCCGGCTTTGAGGGGCGTGAGCTGGGGCTGATGTTCCTGTACTGGGCCAGCCCCACGGCCGCCGCCAGCTTCGTGATGGTGAAAGCCCTGGGCGGCAATGCCCGCATGGCTGCCAATATCGTTGCAATGACCACGCTGCTCGCGAGTATTACCGTGACTCTCGGTGTATTCGTTCTGCAAGGCACCGGAACTATCTGACAGCCTGCCTTACGGGACGGAAGCGCCCAGCCAGGCAGCACCCCTCACGCCGCTGGAGTCGCCATGGGCTGCCCGGACGACAGGTGTGTTGCACTCACCGCCAAATACATACCGCGGGAGCAGAACGGGCAAGGCCTCATAGATGGCCGCCACATTGGACATGCCGCCTCCCAGCACGATGATGTCGGGGTCTACCACATTGACCACCCCCGCCAGCCCCCGGGCCAGCTGGTCGAGCCAGGTGTCCAGGGTTGCCCGTGCCTTCTCCTCCCCTTCACCCGCGGCCTCTACAATCTGGTGTGTAGTGACCGTTTCGCCCCAAAACAGTCGATGGGTCAGGGCCAGGCCGGTGCCCGACAGGAAGGTTTCATTACAGCCATTTCGTCCACAAAAACAGGGGCGTGCATTGAGCTCTTCATCCGGTGTCCAGGGCAAGGGATTGTGCCCCCACTCTCCGGTGACGCCGTTGGGGCCGGTCAGGGGACGCGCATTCACACTGATCCCGGCGCCGCAACCGGTACCAAGAATGGCGGCGAACACCACGTCATGGCCGGCCCCGGCACCGTCGGTGGCCTCGGACAGTGCCAGGCAATTGGCATCGTTGGTGAGGGTCACCCGGCGCCCCAGCAGACGGGAAAGGTCGTCTTCCATAGGCTGACCGTTGAGCCAGGTGGAGTTGCCATTCTTCACCCGACCGGTAACACGGGACACCGAACCGGGTATGCCGACCCCCACGGGCAGATTGCCTGCCCCGGCATGGCTTTCAGCGTCACGGACCAGGTCAGCAATAACCTCCAGGGTACCGGGGTAATCGTTGGCGGGTGTGGGCCGCCGCAGCCGGAAATGCTCGTTGCAGTGGTTATCCAGCAGGATGACCTCGGTCTTGGAGCCGCCAAGATCGATGCCTATCAGCCATTCTGTGGTCATGGGCAGCGGTTACCGGTTAAACAGGTTGATAAGGATCGTCAGTACCACGCTGATAATGATCATGGATGTAATGGGCACAAACACCTGGGTGCGCTCTGAGCGCCAGTTCAGGTCGCCGGGCAGCTTGCCAAACCATTGCACCAGACCCGGTGCGAAATGGAGTATCAATCCGATCACCACCAGAATCACTCCTGCGACAATGAACCAGCGTGCCATGACGACTGCCTCCCGCTTCCGATCATAACGTCTGCGCGACGTTTACAGAATGCAGGAAGGAACCCCCCGACGCAAAGTACCCTGCCATGGTCAATCGGCCTGGCTTTCGGACAGGTTCCGGTCCTGCTCCACGATGATCAGTTCATCGGAGTCAAAGCCTTCAGCCTCGGCAACCGAACGGAAATTCTCCAGGGCCTGGTCACTGACCGTGGGAGTCCGGGACAGGAACCACAGATAATCCCGGTCATATCCGGTGACATAGCTGTACTGGTAGTCTTCCCGGTCCAGCTCGAATACCACGTAGGACGAATAAAAGGGCCCGAAGAAGGACACCTTAAGATGGCCAACGTCTTCATCACCCACAAACCACGCCTTGCCCTCAGCTTCCTGCCACTCGCCCGCTTCCGGCGAATAGCCCCGGTTGATCACCTCAATGCTGCCATCGTCATTGTAGCGGTACTCCGCTACCACATTGGTCAGCCCCTCCTCGAATGAATGGTCAAACCGGGCAATTTCATACCAGGTACCCAGGTATCTGTCGGCGTTGAAGCCGGACACCGGCTCGATTCCGTCCGGAAGGCCGGTACAGGCGGACATGGCGATGCTCAGGGCCACTGTCGGAAACGTTGCCAGGCGCATGATGATTCCTTGTGTGCTGATGGGTTAAACGATTGATACGCGGAAAAGGCCAGTCAGGTTTGCTGATCCCGGGCCTTGCCTTCCCGGATTGTTTCCCGGGCTTCCTGCCGATCCTCGCCGTCAGCTTCCGGGGCCTCGTGTTCGTCGGCCCGGGAGGGCCGGTAGCAAAGGGTCACCAGGATCGGGAAATGGTCAGAGCCAAAATAGTCCAGCCGCTCGATCTGTCTGACCGTGAAATGCTCGCTGGTAAAAACATGATCCAGGGGCCAACGGAGGAACCAGTGCCCGGCGTGAAAGGTGCTGAACATGCCCCGCCCGCGCCGGGGGTCCAACATACTGCTCACCTTGCAGAACAGCCGGGTAGTGCGCGACCAGGCCACATCGTTCAGATCGCCGGCCACCACCGCGGGGTGCCCGGCCTCGCGGATCTCCCTCCCGATCAGCAACAACTCCGCATCCCGCCACAGGGATTCCTTGCTTTCACTGGGCGCCGGTGGACGGGGGTGCACCGCATGGAAGCGGAACCGGTAGCCAGCAGACAGTTTGAGCCAGCCGTGGATGGAGGGAATGTCCTCCTGGATCAGATACTTCACTTCCCATTCCTCCAGGGGCAGCCGGGAATACAGGTGCATGCCGTAAAGGTTGTCCAGGGGAATGCGGATAATGCAGGGCCAGTCGCCAAAGGCCTCGTCCAGCCGGTCTCCCCACCACTGGTCTGATTCCAGGGTGAGCAACACGTCGGGCTGTCGGTTCTGGACCTGGCGCACCAGATCGTCGCTGTTCCGGTTCGAGGTCAGCACGTTGGCGACCATCAGGGTGAAACACCGGTCCTCGTGCCCTGGCTCAGCGGGCCGGACCTGTAAGGGCCACAGGCGGGTCCATGGGAGGATGCGCGACACCTGTACGACCAGTACAAACAGCCCGGCCCCCAGTACCCACCAGCGCCAGGGCGTGCTGGCAAGGGGCGAGAGTAGCACCACCGCCAGCGCGAGGGTTGCTATCTGCAGACGGGGGAATTCACAGGCCCTGGCCCACCAGTCATGAATCGGCACCCTGCCCAATACCGTGACCGCGACAAGTACCAGGGCGGCGCCGAGAAGAATAGGTCCTGTCATGTAATCTCCCGGCTCCAGTGGGTTCAGCGACGGCCTTGGTTATCCTGGTGTCCCTATATTTATACACCACCATAGCAAACACCATGGCTTTTCCGGTATGCGAGAATCACGACTTTGCCTTGCCGCCAGCTGACAGCTGAGCACACAAAACATGACCACACTATCCGGCATTGGTAATATCGGCTGTCGGTGGGTCAGAAGAAACGCTCAGGTTCGCCATCGCACCGTCAAAAAAAAGGACCCCGAAGGGTCCTCAAGAGGCTTGGTGCGGTTGACTCACCGGCCTGCCGTTGGGCGGTATTGGGTCTGGCCCAGCAAGACCGTATCCGGCACCGGCTCTGCCATGGTCGACTCCGCCTCCGGTAACTCGAACACGTGATAGGCTTCCGGTCCGAAAGGATCAAGCGCTGTACCAAGATACTGGAAACTTTCGGGTACCGGGTCACCGGAGAAAGCCACCCTGAACTGACCCTCGACCGTCGGGGTCACCACGTTCAATGGCTGCTCAACCCAGAGATAGACCCCCTTCTCCGCGACCAGGTATTCACACCGAACCACACGGAATCCGCGCTTCAGCGTGAGACGGGTCGGCTCCTTGCCGGGGTTGATGCGGAACTTGTGAATGGTTTTCATGGTGCAGTCTCCTGTATGGAACACGACCTCATGGTGCATCTCAGGAGATTCGAGATAAATCAACTTTATTGATCAATATTCTTCGGTTTTTTCGAAGTATTTTCCAGGTCCGGTCTCGGCTCCACAATAGCGGCGACAGCGGGGTGCTGAATCTGCCCGGATCGAGTGACCGCGTACAGAACGTCCTGCACATCGTCGATTCGGGCTACCGTTTCCACCTGGTATTGACGGCAGACTTCATCCTCAATCGCCGAAGGCGCTGCGAAATAACCCAGCCCCTGGCGCCCGAAGACCTTGATCAGCGCGCTGTCGTCCACTTCAGCCACTACCCGCACCCTTACCTGATTGCCGGCAAACCAGTTCATCAGCTCGGTAAAATAGGGGGCATCCACCGACGTGGCAAGAAAGGGCGCGCCATCCAGGCTTGCGGGAAAATTCGCTCTGAGAGCACTTGCCAACGGTTCAGTGGCAAACAGGGAAATGGACGAGCGGGCCAGACGATAGGCCCTCAACGCCCCGGCCTGGCTGGAGTCCGGCTGCCGGTCCGTCAACACCACTTCCAGTTCTTTCCTTGCGAGCCGTTCCAGCAAACTGTTGGTATCACCGGTCCGGCAATGCATGCGCACTTCACGGCTCAGACCCAGGGCCGGTTCCAGCAGGTGATACCCAATGAGTTTATGAATCGACGCCGACAAACCGACCGTCAGGGTCAATGGGCGGTTTTCCGGCGGCTGCCGGACCATCTCCGCGAGGGAGTCGGCGGTGGTGAACATATCATCAGCATAGCGGTAAACCGCCTGGCCGAAATCCGTCAGTTTCAGGGTGCGGTTACGGCGAAGGAACAACGCGCCACCCAGCTCACTTTCCAGGGTTGCGAGCTGACCGCTGAGGGTCTGGGGCGTAAGGTCCAGCACTTCGCTGGCGCGCTGGACCCCACCTTCCCGGGCAATGACCCAGAAATAGTAAAGGTGGCGGAAGTTGATTGGATTCATCCGGGTGGCTCCGCTGAAAGCCTGCGCATACGGTTACTTACGACGGTAGATAATACCGGGATGGCACTGGACCATTTCATACAGGTCGGACAGGCCATTGAGCGATTCCGAAGCCCCCAGTATGAGGTACCCCCCCGGATTCAGGCAGCTGTGCATACGGGTGAGAATGTCCCGTTTGTGGTCAGCGGAAAAGTAGATCAGCACGTTCCGGCAGAATATCAGGTCAAACCGGCCCAGGGCGTAGCGGTCCATCAGGTTCAGTTCCCGGAATTCCACCATTCGCTGGACCTGGGGCTTCACCTTCCAGCCGCCGCTGGGCAACGCGGTAAAAAAGTGGCGTAATCGTTCCTGAGAGAGTCCCCGCCCCAGAGCCAGCATCTCGTACTCGCCACGCTTCGCCATCTCCAGCACCGACTTGGAAATATCCGTGGCGGTGATCTTTACCTCGTTTTTCAGGCGCCCGGGCTGGAACCGCTTGTACTCCTCAATCGCCATGGCGATTGAGTACGGCTCCTGTCCGGTCGAACAGGCTGCGGACCAGATTCTCAGGGGCTGGGTCGTGCCCCTGGCGGCCAGCTCCGGCAACAGCTTCTCGGACAGGATCCGGAACGGGTGGGTATCCCGGAACCAGAGGGTCTCGTTAGTGGTCATTGCATCAATGACCGTTTCCTTGATCTGCCTGGATCCGGGTCGTTGAAGGCGCTGAAGCAGGTCTCCCAGGGAGTCCAGCCCGTTGTCTTCCAGCAACCGACGCAGGCGACTCTTGACCAGATAGTGCTTGTTGTCGCCAAGCAGGATGCCGGACGCTTCCTGCAGAAATTTCTTGAACGCGTCGTATTCCTGTGGAGTGATATCGGCTTTCATCGAGTCTCTGCAGTCGTTTGCTATATCGGCCGGCGGCGCGGCCGGGCGGCACCCTTATTCTCGGTCGAGTATTTCCATGACACGCTCGGCAAGTTCGTCGGGGCTGAACTTTGCCATGAAATCGTCAGCACCCACCTTCTGCACCATGGCGCGGTTGAAGATGCCGCTCAGGGACGTGTGAAGCATAATGTACAGATCTCTGAGTGCCGGGTCATTCTTGCAGCGCGCGACCAGAGTGTAGCCGTCCATCTCGGGCATCTCCACATCGGAAATCACCATGGAAACATGGTCGGTCACCTTGCTGCCGTCAGCCACGAGGCCCTGCAGGTAATCCAGCGCCTGTTTGCCGTCGTTGCGGGATTCCACCTCCAGCCCGATGGCGGTCAGGCAGCGGATCATCTGACGCCGTGCCACTGATGAGTCGTCCACCACCAGGACCGGTCTGGACGCGCTGCGATCCCGGGTATTCTTCGACAGAATGTCTTCGGCGACGTCTTCTTTCAGAGGTGAAACCTCCGACAGGATCTTTTCCACATCGATCACTTCCACCAGGGCATCGTCCATGCGGGTTACCGCCGTCAGATACACCTCACGACCTGCGCCTTTGGGCGGCGGCAGGATATCCTCCCAGTTCATATTGACGATACGATCAACACCGGAGACGAGGAAGCCCTGGGTGCGGCGATTGTATTCGGTAATGATCACAAAGCTGGTCGCAATCTGATCCGCGGGCAGTGCCGGGCCCCGGATGGCCATGGACAGGTCGATGATGGGAATGGTTTCACCACGGATATGGGCCACGCCCCGCACCATGGACCGACTGTTGGGAATGGAGGTCAGTCTGGGGCACTGCAGCACTTCCTTGACCTTGAACACGTTGATGCCATAGAGCTGCCTGCCCTGTAGCCGGAACAGCAGCAACTCCAGGCGGTTTTCCCCTACCAGCTGGGTGCGTTGGTTAACACTGTCAAGGACGCCTGCCATTTGAAACTCCCGAAAATGGTTATGGCAGCTTACCGGCTTGTGTCCGTCGGCAGATCCGGGAACGGCACGGTAGTTGCTTCATTATGATTGACTGGTCAGAACGTGGTTAAAGCGTCAGAAACCCGACGCGCCAGCCTGACACATGCACTGCCTACACATTGTAGCGTTGCTTGCGGCTAGCGTGTGTAACGGCTGGTATCCGGGAAAGTTTAGAGTTTTTGATGACCGGATTGGCCCGGCCGCCGATCACGTTTCCTGACACCTTTTCAGACAGCATAGGACAAAGCCGGCTCAATGCGCATACTTCTGCCACTCGTGCTTATCGTTATCCAGGGGACCACGACCGCCCTTGCGGCAGCACAAACCGGCCCGGACGACATCGTCGGCGCCGGCCGCGCGTTCATGGAGCGCTACGCCGGGGAGCTTGAGTCGCAAGGTCTGGAGGCGGAATACGCGCTTGGCAGCCTGGACCCCAGACTGTCACTGGCACCCTGTGACGACGACCAGATTGCCGTGGAATTCAGCAGTGACCCGATGCAGAGTACGCAGCCGTCGCTGCTGGTTTCCTGCGAGGGTGAACGCCCCTGGCGCATGTACCTGTCCGTGTCCCTGGATATCTACGGTGATGCCCTTGTGGCGGCACGTCCGCTGAACCGTGGCGACCGCATCAGCCAGTCTATGGTGACCACCGAGCGGATCGTGGTAAATGCCATCCGCCAGGGCACCATTACCCGCCCCGAGAATCTGATCGGGCTGGAACTGAAGCGCCCGGTCCGGGCCGGAACGCCGTTCACCCCCCACCTTGTGACCAGCCCCGATGCCGTGTCCCGCGGTGACCATGTTATGATTACCGCACGCAGCAAGGCTTTCGCCGTCCGTACGCGGGGCAAGGCACTGGGCAATGCCCGGGTCGGTGAGCAGGTACGGGTGGAGAACCTGTCGTCTGCCCGCACGGTACGTGCCCGGGTGGTCGCCCCCGGGCAAGTGGAAATAGCCATGTAATGATCGGCAAGGGCCTGCCAGTAACGGCAAACCATTGCCGTCGGCAGCCCCTTTAAGAGGCGGAGAGTGAACAGTGTCACTCCGCTACAGAAAGATGAACAAAGTTTTACTCAAGAAAGGGCCCGACCCGTCGATAAACGGGTAAGAATCAAATTTCGCCCGCCACGGAGCGGCACATTGCAGAGAAGGTATCGTCATGGCAGTTAACTTTAACGGGATTGGCAACAACCAGGTTAACTCCCCCACAACCAGCACCGACAAGGCACCGAACGCCAAAAGTGGAAACCAGTCGGCCTCGACCGAACAGGCGTCACGGCAGGCACCGGCGGCCCGTGGGGAGAACGTCAACCTGAGCAGGCAGGCCAAGGAGCTCAGGCAGATGGGAGATAAACTGGAGAGCTATCCGGAAGTGGATGACAGCCGCGTGGAACAGATCCGCGCAGCGCTGGCAGATGGCTCCTACAAGGTGGATGCCGAGAAAGTGGCCCAGAAAATGCTTGAGATGGATGAAAGCATTTTTGGGTGAGGTAAACCATGTCCGCCGTAGACAAACTCCAGGGTCTTCTCGACCAGGATCTTGACCAACTCCAGCAGCTCAGAACCCTGCTGGGGGAAGAAAAAACCCTGTTGGCCAACGCCGACGTTCGCAGTATTGAACCGCTGACAGAGACAAAGAACACGCTCCTGTCGGCGGTCCGCGACCGCGCCCGCCAGAAAGTCCACCTGCTGGTGGAAATGGGATTTCGACCGGATCAAGGCCACCCCTCCCGCTTTATCCGCAGCGCAGGCCTTACCGAGCTCTACCAGCGCTGGGAATCCGCCCAGGCCACCCTTGCTGAGTGCCACGCCCTCAACCAGCAGAACAGCAAAGTGGTCAGTCACCTGCAGGCCCGGCTGGCAAAACTGACGGATATCTTCCGTGGCAGTTCAGGTCAGCAGAAGCTTTACGGGGCGAGTGGCCAGCAAACCTCCGTCGGCCAGCGCAATATCCTGGCCAGCGCCTGATTCCGGGCCGGGCTCCCCGGCTCTTGCGGCTCGGTATTACCAGCTACAACAAAGTAGAAGAATTGGTAATCTCGCCGGTTACCGGGTCACCGGTCTTGCTGATTCTGGTAGACTCCAGTCGGTCACTTATCGAATGGAGCCTGCCATGGATCGCCTCTCAACCCGCACTATCGCTACTCAACTGATTCGCGTCCTCGGACCGCTGCTAACGGCATTGATCATGCTTGGTGTCGTGGCTCCCGCCCAGGCCCAGGACAGCTCCGATGACAACGACACCCTGCCTGAGGTGCGGGTTTCCACCACTGAAGGCGCATTCACTGTCCGCCTGCGCCCTGACATTGCCCCGCTTACCGTCGCCAACTTTCTGGAATACGTTGAAGAAGGCTTCTACGACGGCACGGTATTCCACCGCGTCATTCCCGGGTTCATGGTCCAGGGTGGCGGGTTCGACAAGAACCTGAACAAGAAAACGACGGGCGACCCCATAGTCAATGAATCCCGGCAAACCGCCAAGAACCTGCGCGGCACCCTGGCCATGGCCCGCACCCGGGACCCTGATTCCGCCACCGCCCAGTTCTTTGTCAACCTGGTGGACAACCCCCACCTGGACGCCACGGCATCCCGCCAGGGTTATGCCGTTTTCGGCACAATTACCGAAGGGATCAGCGTGATTGATGCCATCGCCCGGGTCCAGACCACTCGTGCCAAGGGCATGTCTGACGTACCGGTCGACCCCGTCATCATCGAATCCATCCGTCTGGTTGATGACGAGCAATAGACCATGAATCAGGACACTCCGATGCTGCCCTCGATTGAACCGGCAACACTGGAATGGCGAGAAGGCCAGCCTGTGTCCGCCCGCTTCGGTGATGTCTACTTCAGCCGCGAGAACGGCCTGGAAGAATCCCGGTATGTGTTCCTGGCCCATAACCGTCTTCCTGAACGCTTCGCCAACCTCAAAGCTGGCGATACCTTCGTCGTGGCGGAGACCGGATTCGGAACCGGGCTGAATTTCCTGGCCACGTGGCAGGCGTTCCGGGACCAGGCACCGAGCGGCGCCAGGCTGCATTTTGTATCCGTCGAGCGCTATCCACTGACTTCCGACGATCTTCGCCAGGCACTATCACTCTGGCCCGAACTGGAGTCGCTGGCGGATGAACTCTGCGAGCAGTACCCGCCGCTGGTCGTGGGCAACCACCGGCTTGTACTGGCGTCCGGCGATGTCCGTCTGACCCTCTATTTTGGTGATGCCCTGGAAGCGCTCGGCGAGTTAACATTCGAAGCCGACGCCTGGTTCCTCGACGGCTTCGCCCCGGCCTGCAACCCGGGGCTGTGGAACACGTCAATCATTGAGCAGATAAGGCAGCACAGCCGCCCGGGTGCCAGCCTGGCCACGTTCACGGCAGCAGGTTATATCCGACGTGCCCTGGCCGATGCCGGCTTCGCGGTTCAGCGGGTGCCCGGCTTTGGCCCCAAGCGGGACATGATAAGGGGTGACCTACCGCCCGACGGGCAGAATACCGGTGACGGCAACGGGTCGATACTGGTGGTCGGTGCCGGCATAGCTGGTTCGCTGCTGGCCCGCAACCTGGCTGACCGGGGTCGCACGGTAATCGTCGCTGACCGGGGGGAGGCACCGGGCACCGGTGCCTCGGGCAACGCCCAGGGCGCCCTGTATGCCAAGTTGGGCGTCCAGTTCAATGACCAGACCCGGCTCAGTCTCGCCGCTTTGCTCCACGCGCAGCGCTACTACCCGGCAAACACCCCCCGGGTGTGGCACGGCACCGGGCTGCTGATGATGGCCGGCTCAGAGCACGAACGGCTTCGCCAACAGAAGTTCCTGCAACAGAACGAGTACCCGGACCGTATCCTGACACCGGTATCCGCCGAGCAGGCCCGCTCTCTCACGGGTGTTCCATGCCCCCATGGTGGGCTCTGGTTCCCCGGCTCTGGCTGGCTGGAACCCTACAGGCTGTGCACCACGCTGCTTGACCACCCCAACATCCGGACGGAATTCGGCTTCCGCGCCACTCGCCTGCTGCCCTGCAACAACCGCTGGTGCCTCTCCGGTGAGGGCCGCCAGGACCTGATAGCCGACGCGGTGGTCATCGCCGCTGGCCACGAAACCCGCAAGCTGATGCCGGTTCTGGGTGAATTCCGCATGAAGGCAATCCGTGGTCAGGTCACCAGCCTGCCTTCAGGCGCACTGACCGCGACACCAAAGGCGGTAGTCGCCGGAACCCGCTACCTCAATCCGCCCATGAACGGCCTGGCCGTTACCGGGGCTACCTTTGACTTGCACGATTCCGATCCACAGGAGCGGCTCAGCAGTCACCAGGAAAACATTGCAGGGTTGGAGTCGATGATACCGGGGCTGCTGTCCTGTGACGACCTGGCATCATCGGTTTCAGGGCGGGTATCTTTCCGCTGTACCACCCACGACTATCAGCCAGTGGTCGGTGCACTGGTCAATGGTGATGGCCGGGTGCTGGACGGGGCCTGGCTTTTTACCGGCCTAGGGAGCAAGGGGCTGATGTGGGCACCCCTGCTGGCTGAACACCTGGCAGACTGCCTGACTGGCCAGCCCGCGGCCCTGCCACGGTCGCTTGCCCGAAGGGTCGACCCCAAACGCTGCCTGGCGGAACCAGTCGACACGGGTGTCCCGGTTGGATAATTCGCTGATCTACTGAGCCACTGGGAGCCTTGAGAGCAAGTCGCGACGCCGGGGCCAGCGAACTCACCAACCGGGACACTAGCCAGATTATCTGGTTTGAGGTCCAGTTTTTGTCGTAACGGCCGATAAACGGGTATAAATTGGCTACGGCACTTTTGCAGTTTTCCGATCCTGATAGTGGGAGATTTGCCAGAGCGCCTGGTTACCGGACCTTCAGGAGCAGTCATGGCTATACACGTAAGCGAACCGGGGCGGCCGACGGGAACGCGGCTACCGGAGATTTTTCGCAACCGACGCGTGGGTACGCTGGAACAGACCAGCGAAACCAACGCCATGCGGGAAAGCAGTGAAGAAATCTCCGATGGCACTTTCCAGCAGGCTCGGGAGGTCAACGCACGACGGGCCGTGGCCCATTACAGCCAGGCCGAGGAGTCCGAACCTGAGCCCGAGCGCGCCTATCTTCCGGTCAGTCGTGTCTGCAGCCCCTGGCTCCATTCCCTGCCCGCTGAATATACCCTGGCCGATGCCCTGGATGAGATGGAGGAGCATGGCGTTCATCACATGGTGATCACGTCTGGCGGCATGGTCGGTGGTCTGGTGGATACCCGATGGATCCTCAACTGGCTGCACGAGAACCGGGATCAGGATGTGTCCCGAAGCTTCCAGCACATCGAGTTACCGGCCTTCCTGACCGCTTCCCCGGAAACCGATGCCCACCAACTGGCCCGCCTGATGCTGGCCCACCAGCTGGATGCCGCTCTGGTTGTAGGTGCCGATGGCAGCCCTACCGGCATTATCACCAGTACGGATTATCTGAGGCTTTATGCGAGTCTTAGTCAACAGGAAGGCGAGGTTTAGAGGAAGGACGGGGCTCAATCATTCGAGGCCTGCACCCAGATTCGAGCACGTGAGGTGAGGACCTTTTCCGGGACCTTCAAAAACAGGGGTGGAACGCGTCAGCGTTTCACGGGCCGGCCATGGACGGTCGGCCCTGGACCTTTACGGCGACGCAGGAGCAATTAGCCGTAAAGGTTTTTGAAGAGCTACGACCGCCATGGATGGCGGAAGTGCCGATTTTGCAGGAGCAAAAATCGGTCATGGATGTATTCACGGCGTGTCCCGGAAAAGGTCATCGCCTTGCGTGCACTGCACCAAATTCAACTCACTGGAGCCTGGATTTCCGGGATCTGTCCCCAGTGCGATATCTCTTTCCAGGACACGCCCGCAAGTACATCCATGTAGGGCTCGACGAAAACCGTCCCTGGTTTTCGACGGTCCTGGAAAGAGATCTCACCCTGTGGACATCATACGTTTGTGCAAGCCGCCAAAAAAGACAAAGCCAAGAATCAACCCAGGCCCTGCTCTGACAAAAACGCCATGAACTGCGCCTCATCCATCACCTTCACATCCAAAGACTCGGCCTTCGCCAACTTGGAGCCGGCGGCTTCCCCCGCCACAACGCAACTGGTCTTCTTTGAGACACTGCCCGCCACCTTGGCACCCAGGCTCTCCAGCTTCTCCTTGGCCTCATCCCGGGTCATTTCTGATAGCGTACCGGTCAGTACCCAGGTCTCACCCTTGAGAGGCAGAGCCGCCGGCTCGGCGACTTCCACCGACTGCCAGCGAACACCCCGTTCACGAAGCGCCGCAATGGTTTCCTGGTTGTGGGGCTGCCGGAAGAAACTGTGAATGTGTCCGGCCACGATCGGCCCCACGTCCGGGACCTCTTCCAGGGCTTCCTCTGACGCCTCTGCAATTTTCTCAAGGGTGCCGAAATGCATGGCCAGACCCTTGGCGGTCGCCTCCCCTACTTCACGGATCCCCAATGCGTAGAGGAAACGCCAGAGTTCCGGCTGACGGGAGCCATCAATCGCCTTTAGCAGGTTGTCGGCGGACTTGTCGCCCATCCGTTCAAGACGAACCAGATCCGCCTTGCGCAGTTGATAGAGATCCGCAACCGTGCGGACCATCTCCTTCTCCACCAGCATGTCGATCCATTTCTCCCCCAGCCCCTCGATATCCAGGGCCTTGCGGGAGGCATAGTGACGAATCGCCTCCTTGCGCTGGGCCGGGCAATAGAGACCGCCACTGCAGCGCGCCGCTGCTTCGCCCTCGATCTGAATCACATCGGAACCGCATACCGGGCAGTGTTCGGGGAGCTCCACCTTACGGGCATTTTTCGGACGCTTGTCCGTCACCACCTTCACCACCTGGGGAATCACATCACCGGCGCGGCGCACGAATACCGTGTCGCCAATTCGAACATCCAGGCGGCGGATCTCATCCATGTTATGGAGCGTTGCGTTGCTGACCGTC
The DNA here is from genome assembly GCF_042651045.1 of Marinobacter lacisalsi. Lineage (NCBI taxonomy): Bacteria > Pseudomonadati > Pseudomonadota > Gammaproteobacteria > Pseudomonadales > Marinobacteraceae > Marinobacter > Marinobacter lacisalsi. Next base: position 100,248 of record NZ_JBHSDI010000011.1, on the reverse strand, counting down.
ACTCCGCCCACAAAGACTGGTTTCAGCCGGGCTACCGGAGTGACCGCACCCGTGCGGCCCACCTGCCACTCCACATCCTGCAGCTCAGTCAGTTCCTCCTGGGCGGGAAACTTCTGGGCAATGGCCCACCGGGGGGCGCGGGACACAAACCCCAGCTTTTGCTGAAACTCGAGGATGTTCACCTTGAAGACGATACCGTCGATTTCGTACGGTAGCGTATCCCGTTTATCCAGCAGCGATTCATAGGCCTTCAGGCATTCCTCGGGGCCAGTCGCCAGGCTCATTTCCGGGTTGATGCGGAAGCCCCACTGGTGAACCATCTGCAGGCAGGCATAGTGGGTGTCCGGCAGGATACCTTCATCGGGGACGGCGACGCTGTAAGCGCACATTTCCAGTGGGCGTCGGGCCGTTACACGGGGGCTTTTCTGCCGCAGGCTGCCCGCAGCGGCGTTGCGGGGGTTAACGAAGGTCTTCTCCCCCTGGTTGGCCAGCTTGCGATTCAGCTCCTCGAATCCTCCCCGGGGCATGTAGACCTCACCCCGGATCTCCACTACGTCCGGTAACGTCTTGCCCCGCAAGCGCAGCGGCACGGATTCAATGGTGCGGATATTCGCGGTGATATCCTCGCCGGAGTAGCCGTCGCCCCTTGTGGCGGCCTGGGTGAGCACGCCCTTTTCGTAGTGAAGGCTGACAGCCAGACCATCCAGCTTGGGTTCGCAGACATACTCCACGTCGCCTCCCGTAGACAGCCGGTCCCGCACCCGGCGGTCAAAATCCCGCAGTTCATCCTCGGAAAACGCGTTGTCGAGAGAGAGCATGGGCAGGCGGTGGACAACCTCGTCAAAGGTATTATCTCCACTGGCGCCAACCCGTTGGGTCGGCGAATCCGGGGTCACCAGCTCCGGGTGCTCCGCCTCCAGCGATTGCAGCTCGCGCATCAGCCGGTCATATTCCGCATCCGGCACCGCCGGCTCATCCAGTACGTAATAACGGTGGTTATGGTCATCAATGACCTGACGGAGTTCCTGGATGCGGCTTTCAACGGATGAGGGCTGGCTCATGGCTCTGTAATTCCTGAAATGGCTCGGGGCTGGCGCAGACGACGGAGTCTGCGCGGCAGAAATCGCGTCTGGCGAGGGCCTCCCACTTTGAGTCCATTTTGACGGTCATTTGAGGCGCATAGTGGCTCTATGTAACGAAAATGAGCGATCAAAAGGGGCCACAGTGGGGCGGTCGCAGCTGCGGGACTTTCTGCTGTGCAGACGCCTACCGCTTGAAGCGGCGTTTGCGCTCGTATTCACGAATACGCTGACGACAATGCTCGATGGTCTGGGCGGTCATTACGCTGCGGCGTTCGTCCTTGAGCTCGCCGCCCAGGTTACGGACCACTGCCTGTGCCGTTTCCAGCATGAAGTCGAATGCCTGCATGTTGTTGGTGGGCCCAGGCAGACTCATGAAGAAACTGATACCCGGGGTGGACATCTGCTCCATCTCCCGGGGGGTGAAGGTACCCGGTTCGACGGCATTGGCCACGCTGAACTGGACAGGGCTGGTGGTTTCCCCGGTTTCATGGCGATGGTAGATATCCAGATCACCCAGCTCCAGACCACAGGCTTCGAACAGTTTCTGGAGTACCGTGCCGGAGAACGCCCCCCGCTCCTCGGAGGCGAGTACGTTGATAACGATCACTTCCTCTGCCGGAGGCCGGTTGGCACCCGCCATGGGCTGACCTTCCCGGGGGCCGTCGGAGGGCTCGCCACGGCTCGCGGTGTCCTCTTCCACCTCGGTGACAGTCGGCGGCTCAGGGTCCTTGCGGCCCATCATTTTCTTGCGTTCCGGGCGCTTTGGCCGCCGCACCGTGCGAGCCTCACCGACGATTTCTTCCTCGCTGTCCGTTTCCGGGGGCGTATCAACGGCGCTCACCGGCTCCCGGGACGAGAGTTCGTCCGGGCCTGGCGGCTCAGGATCCGGGTCGTCAGCGGAAAACGACGGCACGTCCGGCTCCGCTGACGCAGCCGGCTGTTCGGCTTCAGAAGCTTCCGAAACGCTGGCAGAGGTCACATAGCCCCGTTCTTCGAGGGAATTCCGGGATGCAGGACGGGCACCGCCGTTCGGCAGCTCAGGGTTAAAGCTGTCGTCCAGGGGCGAATCGTCGATATCGTCCGCCCCCATGCCGCTTGATATGGCGATAGCATCCTTACGGGCACGACGCATGCGGCGAAGGCCATCCAGTATGATGACGATGATAATCAGGGCACCAATGGCAATTAACCATTCCCGAAGCGTCATAACTACCCGATCCTGTTAGTGTCGTTTAAAGTGGTAACTCTAAGAAAAGACCATTACGAATACAACGCAATGTCCTGTCAAATGGCCGTTTTTTCATGTCGCAGGCGCCTTGCCCGCGTCATCAGGTGATCACGCTTCGGCCAGCGCCGCGGCTTCGTCCACGTCCACCGAAACCAGCCGTGAGCAGCCGGGTTCGTGCATGGTCACACCCATCAACTGATGCGCCATCTCCATGGCGATCTTGTTATGGGTGATGTAGATGAACTGCACCTGGGAGGACATTTCCTTCACCATGTTGGCGTAACGGCCCACGTTGGCGTCGTCCAGCGGGGCGTCCACCTCGTCCAGCATACAGAACGGCGCCGGATTGAGCTGGAAGATGGAGAATACCAGGGCGATGGCGGTCAGCGCCTTCTCGCCACCGGACAGGAGGTGAATCGTGCTGTTTTTCTTGCCCGGGGGGCGGGCCATGATCGTCACGCCCGTCTCGAGCAGGTCTTCACCGGTCAGCTCCAGGTAGGCATTGCCACCGCCGAAAACTTTCGGAAACAGGGCCTGAAGGCCCCCGTTGACCTTGTCGAAGGTCTCCTTGAAACGCTGGCGGGTTTCCCGGTCAATCCGGCGAATGGCGTTGTCGAGGGTTTCCAGCGCTTCCATCAGGTCTTCGTGCTGACTGTCCAGGTAGGTCTTGCGCTCGCTCTGTACCTGGTACTCCTCGATGGCGGCAAGGTTGATGGCACCCAGACGCTGAATACGGTTGCCGATCTTTTCCAGCTCTTCCGCCCAGGCCTGCTCGGTGGCGTCCTGTGACAGGTTCTCCAGAATATCCGCCAGCCTGACCTCCAGTTCTTCCAGCTGTTCCAGGTGATTGGCAGATCGGATCTCCAGCGCCTGGGATTCCATCCTCAGCTTCTCAAGCTGGCCACGGATCTCCTGGGCACGGTGTTCCGCCTGGCTGCGGAACTGCTCCTTTTCCCGCACCTCCCGGTCGATTTCCTCCAGTGCGTCCCTGGCCACGGACAGCTTTTCTTCCTCGGCCAGGCGCCGGTCCAGCAACCCTTCGAGCTGCATTTCCAGATCTTCGATGGGGGCTTCCGCGTTCTCACGATTCTCCCGCAGGATGTCCAGTCGCTCTTCCAGGCGCTGATCCTGCAGTCGGGTACGCTCCAGGGTCTGCCTGAGGCCATCCTGCTGGCTGGTCAGCGACTGGGTACGCAGTTGTAACTGATGGGCATGGTCCCGGTCGCTGCGAGCCTGGTGACGAAGGTGGTCCAGGCGTTCCCGGAGGTCATCCCGTTGCTCCAGCAAGCGCTCCTTCTCTGCCTCGGTATCCTCATTGTCGGCCAGTGACTGATCCCATGTCAGGCGGGCTTCTTCGAGGTCTTCCTGCTTGATCGACAGCTGTTCACGGATGTCGGTTACGTCCTCGTCAACCCGCCGCAGCCGTTCATTGATCTGCTCGGCCCGCGCCTTCAGGCCACTGACCCGGGAAGTGAGTGAAGACAGGTCCGCCTGGATATCGTTCGCGGCCTGCTGGGCCTGATCCCGCTGCAGTTCGGCCCCGGAGGTCCGCTCCTGACTCTCGGCCAGCCGCTCCCGGGCCTCGGCCAGTCGGGTTTCGGCCTCGTCCAGTGCGGATGCCAGCTCCTCCACCTTTTGCTGCCGCTCGATAACGCCGGTGCGTGAACGATCAGACTCGGGCATGCGCAGCCAGCCACGTCCAAGCCAGATACCCTCCGGGGTAACCAGGGTTTCATGGTCGGCGAGCCCGGGCTGACGACCCAGGGCTTCACGAAGGTTGGCCGCCGTTCCGACCCGTGCCAGCCAGGGGACGAGGCTGCTGCCATTGCGAACCTTCGCAGCAAGGCTGTCTGGCTCTGCCCCAGCGTCCACCGGCCCCTTCTGAACCAGGGCCAGCCCGCGCGGCGCCTGGTCCAGCTGCTGCCCCAACGCGTCAAGGCTGTCCACTTCGACCCCTTGCAGAAGGTTGCCAAGCACTTCCTCAACGGCAAACTCCCAGCCCGGGTCTGTCTGTAACTGCCGGGCAATGCGCGGTGCATGGGAAAGGCCGGTATCGCCAAGCCATTGCTGCAGGGTGTCATCGTCCGCACCCAGCTGCTCGTCCAGCAGCGCCTGCTGGGACTCCAGGGATGCCCTGAGGGACTGGTCCCGCTGACTCAGTTCGCTGACCTGGTGCTCCTGGTCCCTGAGCTGCCCTTTCAGATCCTGCAACCGGTCGGTGGCGTCCTCAATGGTTTCAGCGGCTTCCTCTCGGCGGAGGTTAAGCTCGGCTTCCTGCTCGAGCAGTTCGTCCAGTTCGCCACGGTCCAGCTGGCCATCCAGCAGCTCCTTTTCGTCCTCCAGCCGCCGCTGACGGGTAATCAGGTTTTCAATTTCCTGCTCGAGATTGCGAATGCGGTTCTGGGCCAGCTCCGCCTCCCGTTTGGTGTCGGACGAGCGGGCACTGAAGGACTCCCACTGGTGCTGCCAGTCGCTCATGGCCTCTTCGGCGGACTGTAACTGGATGGCGGATTCCTCCGCCTGGGCGGCCAGGGTTTCCTGCTCTGGCTCCAGGCTGGCCAGTTCCTCGTTGATACCGGCAAGCTTGTCTTCGTCCTGGCCCAGCTCCCGGGCTATCTCGCTGCGGCTGGCCAAGGCCTGGTCGAGCTCTGTCGCAACCTGCCGGCTACGCTCCCGCTGGTGTTCCAGGCTCTGTTCAACCCGGGCGATGTCAGCGCCTGCCTCATAGTAACGGGCCTGGTTGCGATTGAACTCCTCCGTGCGCTGCTGGTGATCATCCCGCAGCCGCTCCAGGGAGCTTTCCAGGTTAACCCGTTCGGTCAGGTGCTTCTCCAGCTCCAGTTCGGTGTCACGCAACTGCTCCCGGCGCTGCCTGAGATCCTCGTCAAGGCCCTGCCACCTGAGTACAGTCAGTTCCGCCCGATACTGGCGTTCGGTAGCCTTGAGCTCCTTGTAGCGTTCAGCAGCCTGAGCCTGGCGCTGCAGGTGCTGGAGCTGCCTTTCCAGCTCATCCCTCAGGTCGGTCAGGCGTTCCAGGTTTTCCTGGGTGCGGCGGATGCGATTCTCGGTTTCCCGGCGACGCTCCTTGTACTTGGAGATACCTGCCGCCTCCTCGATATATATCCGGAGTTCCTCCGGCTTGGCTTCGATCAGCCGCGATATCATGCCCTGCTCGATAATGGCGTAACTGCGGGGCCCCAGGCCTGTGCCCAGGAACAGGTCGGTAATGTCACGGCGCCGGCATTTGGCACCATTCATGAAATAGTCGGACTGCCCTTCCCGGGATACCCGGCGGCGTACCGAAATCTCGTTAAAGCGGGCGAACTCCCCCGGTGCGGTACCATCGGAATTGTCGAAGATCAGCTCGATGGACGCCTGTCCCACCGGCTTACGGGCACTGGAGCCATTGAAAATGACATCTGACATGGACTCGCCACGCAGGTACTTGGCGGAACTCTCCCCCATAACCCAGCGTACCGCGTCGATAATATTGGACTTGCCGCAGCCATTGGGGCCGACCACGGCCGTCATGTTGGACGGAAACGGCACCGTGGTGGGGTCGACGAAGGATTTGAACCCTGCGAGCTTGATGGACTTCAGGCGCATGTTGTTCTGTGTATTCCTTTGACCGTAATGGCTCGTGTCTGTGTGGTTGATTCGGTAACCGGACCGGCCGCCAAGTGGCAAGTATGTGCGCTTTTAAAGAGGCGCAGTTTACCACAGGGATGACGGAAGCCCAGCCCGTCAGCCCCTCATTTGCCTGAGGACGGGACACAGCAACGGCAAAAACTTGACGCCTTTATCTGCGCACGACCGCCAGCCACATAAAATCAATCATATATAACTGTTTTATATATTATTTTAAAGGGTGGCACATTACCTGCTTAACCATAAAAAACATTAACGAAGGCAGTATCCATGGCAGGTAATTACCGCTCACTTCACAACGCTCAGACGACTGAACAGGGGCGCCTGGTGGCACTGCGCCAGGCCCGTGAAGCATGGTCCGGTGCTGACGACCCGGTGGCAAGATTATACCGCCGGGCCAGCACAACCCTGTCACTGGAGCTTCTGCTGGGTATCTTTGCGGAAGAGCTGGCCTGTGCCCTACCCTTTGGCCAACTGGTATACCGGCACCGACTGGGCCACCAGGATTTTGTCTACTCTACCGGTGTGGGTGGCCCCCACCGCTGTGATTACCAACTGACACTGGAAGGCATCAACTACGGCGCCCTTTGCCTGCAGAGACGAACCCGGTTCCATGAGGAAGAGCTGGAGATTATCGAATACCTGTTGGGCATCCTGATCTGTCCCCTGCGCAATGCCTGCCAGTACGCGCTGGTGGAGCAGGCAGCGCTGACCGACGCGCTGACTGAAATCCCCAATAAGCGGGCACTGGACATGTCGCTGGTACGCGACTGCAGTATCGATGACCGCCACGGGGACACCTTCACGCTCATCCTCTGCGACCTGGATCACTTCAAGGACGTCAACGACACCTACGGACACGTCATCGGCGACCATCTGCTACAGGCAACCGCCAGGGCACTGCGGGAGGCTACCCGGGAAGGCGACAGCATCTTCCGCTTCGGAGGAGAGGAGTTTGCGGTTATCCTGCCGCACACGAATCTGGCCGATGGTCGAGAGGTGGCGGACAGGATCCGTGCCGGCATCAATGGCATCCGGGTGCCCTGTGGCAACCAGCAAGTGCGGGTCACCGCCAGCGCTGGCGTTGCCTCACATCGACTGGGCGAAACCCCTGACCAATGGCTGGCCAGGGCAGACGATGCACTCTACCGTGCCAAGAACGCCGGCAGGAACTGCACGCACGTTGCCCACATCATTGCGGGCAGCGAAACGCAGTCCGCCTGACAGGTTATCGGGAGCGCCCGGTCGCCGCCCCGCCACCCTTCTTCCTGCCACCAGAGGGTTTCTCAGGCGCGGGGCTGCGTGCAGGCCGACGCGCGCCGGTGGCCTTGGGCGCTGCCTGATCCGATACCTGCCAGCGACCACCCACCGGTTTCTTGTTGCCTTTTGACGGCGCCTTGCGTCGACGGCGTTCATGTTCCGCCTGCTCGCCAGGGGTCTTGTCCGGAAGTTGTGAAAGCGGCAGCCCGACCGCCGTGCTTAGGTTATCCAGGCCCTTCTGATCCAGTTCCTCCCAACGCCCGACGCTTAGCCGGCTGGGGAGAAATATCGGTCCGTACCGAACCCGCTTGAGGCGACTGACCCGCACGCCCTGGGACTCCCACAGGCGACGCACTTCCCGGTTACGCCCTTCCATCAGCGTGACATGGAACCACTGGTTCTGGCCCTTGCCACCGGCAGGGGAGATGTCGGAAAAGGACGCTACGCCATCCTCCAGTAACACGCCTTCCCGCAGCCTCTTGATCATCTCATCGTCTACCGTGCCAAAAATGCGCACAGCGTATTCCCGATCAATTTCACTGGAGGGGTGCATGAGCCGGTTGGCCAGTTCGCCGTCGGTGGTGAAGAGCATCAGCCCGGTGGTATTGATATCCAGCCGGCCCACACCAATCCAGCGCTGGTCCTTCAGACGGGGCAGGCTGTCAAAGACCGTGGGCCGGCCTTCGGGATCGTGACGGGTGGTCACTTCCCCTTCCGGTTTGTTGTAGACCAGTACCCGGCGGACCACGGCACCAGCGGACCGGCTTTCAACAGGCTTGCCATCAACGGTAATGCGATCGCTGGCCAGGGCACGGTCGCCGGGTTGGGCCACTGTTCCGTTGACCATGACCCGACCGTCCTGGATCCAGGCATCAACTTCCCGGCGGGAACCGACACCAGCACGGGACAAAAGTTTCTGCAGACGCTCAGGCTGTTCTTCAGAGACTGATGTGCCCTGCCTGGACGTCTTGGGGGGGCGTTGCGACGCCATGGAATGATCCTTACTGGATTAATGAAGTGTGGTGTTGCTGTCCGACGAATCGCCGGAACCCTTATCCTGAGACGGCGCCGGAGCTGACTCCCCGTTGTCTTCAGGGGCGGCTGCCGTTGGCTCAAACTCGATTTCGGCCTGTATGTCCTGCTCGATCTCCCGTCCGATCTCCTCCAGGTCCCGAATCTCGGCCAGCGGTGGCAGCTGTTCAAGACTGGCCAGATTAAAGTAGTCAAGAAACTGACGGGTGGTGGCATACATGGCCGGACGCCCTGGTACGTCCTTGTGCCCGACTATTCGTACCCATTCTCGCTCCTGCAGCGTACGGATAATATTGCTGCTTACCGTAACACCCCGTATGTCCTCAATCTCGCCACGGGTGATGGGCTGGCGGTAGGCAATCAACGCCAGGGTTTCCAGTAGTGCCCGGGAGTAACGCTGAGGCTTTTCCTCGAACAGGCGACCCACCCAGGTAGCGTACTCCTGACGAACCTGGAAGCGATAGCCACTGGCCACCTTGCGCAGCTCAAAGCCTCGGCCGATGCAGGCTTCGTCCAGCAGCATCAGCACATGTTCCATCACCTGGCGGGCAGGCCGTTCGTGCTCCTCGAACAGCTCACGGAGCTGATCGATGCTCAGGGGGCGGCCCGCCGACAGCAGCGCGGCTTCAACAATATTCTGCACTCGCTTGAGGTTTTCTTCGTTCATCTCAGTTACTGGTTCGCGCCCGGACATGAATGGCACCCAGGGTTTCCGCCTGGACAATCTCGATCAATTCTTCCTTGACCAGTTCCAGCATGGCCAGGAACGTGACCACCACACCAAGCCGCCCCTCCTCGCGGGTAAACAGGCTCTCGAAGGTCGCAAACCGATCAGCCGGCAGACTCGCAAGGATGGCGGACATCCGCTCACGGGTGGAGAGCCGTTCCTTTTCCACATGGTGACTGGTGAAAAGATCCGCACGATGCAGCACCCCCTGCAGGGCCAGCAGCATGTCGCGGAGCTCCACCGGTGGATGGGTATCGCCCCGGGACAACTCCGGTAGTTTGGCGGAACTGACAAAGGTATCCCGCTCGACGCGGGGCAGGCTGTCGACATCCTCCGCAGCCTTCTTGAAGCGCTCGTATTGTTGCAGACGACGGATCAGTTCCGCCCTGGGGTCAACTTCCTCCTCATCTTCCACCTCCTGGCGTGGCAGCAGCATCCGCGACTTGATCTCGGCCAGGGTCGCGGCCATTACCAGGTATTCCGCCGCCAGTTCAAAACGCATGGCTTCAACGGCACTGATATATTCCATGTACTGGCGGGTGATCTCGCTGACATCGATATCCAGGATATTCATGTTCTGCTTGCGTATCAGATACAGCAGCAAATCCAGCGGTCCCTCGAAGGCTTCCAGAAATACCGCCAGTGCATCCGGGGGGATATAGAGGTCCCGGGGCATATCCGACAAGGGTTTGCCTTCTACCCGGGCAACAGGTTCCTGTTCCTGCTCAGCCTCAGGGATTGCAGGCGTATCCTGTACGTTATCGGAACCGGTCACCTCTTCAGTCACCTGTCACCCCCTTGGGCTCCATCACCGGTACACTACTCCCATCGCCTCACGTACCTCCTCGAGAGTGTCCCTGGCGGCATCACGGGCCCGGTCGGCACCTTCTTCAATAATCGCCTGGATCAGGTCCGGGTTGTTCTCGTATTCCCTGGCCCGTTCATGCAGCGGCCGCTGCTCCTCCACGATGGCCTCGATCACCGGCTTCTTACAGTCCAGGCAACCGATACCGGCGTTGCGGCACCCATTCTGGACCCACTCCCGGGTCTGCTCATCTGTATAGGCCTTGTGGAACTCCCACACCGGGCACTTCTCTGGCTCACCCGGGTCCGTACGACGCACCCTCTGGGGGTCCGTGGGCATGGTGCGGATTTTCTTTGCCACCGAATCCGGTGATTCCCGCAGACCGATGTCATTGCCATAGGACTTGGACATCTTCTGTCCATCAAGCCCGGGCATTTTCGACGTATCCGTCAACAGCGCCTGAGGCTCGGGCAGCAACACCTTACCGCCGCCCTCAATATAACCGTAGAGACGCTCCCTGTCCCCGAGGGAGATATTCTGTTGCTCGCGGAGCAGTGCACGCGCGGTTTCCAGCGCTTCCTGGTCACCCTCCTCCTGATAGCGACGCTTGAGGGAGCGATACAGACGCGCATTTTTCTTGCCCATCTTGACGATGGCACCTTCCGCCTGCTCCTCGAAACCGGGCTCCCGCCCATAAAGGTGATTGAACCGTCGGGCAATTTCCCGGGTGATCTCCACATGGGACACCTGATCGGCCCCTACCGGAACCTTGCCGGCCCGGTACAGCAGGATATCGGCACTCTGGAGAAGCGGATACCCGAGAAATCCGTATGTTGCGAGATCTTTTTCACGTAATTTGTCCTGTTGATCCTTGTAGGTGGGCGCTCTTTCAAGCCACCCAAGGGGCGTAATCATGGATAACAGGAGGTGAAGCTCGGCATGCTCCGGTACGGAGGACTGGATAAACAGCGTGGACGACCCGGGGTTTACCCCCGCCGCCAACCAGTCGATGATCATCTCCCAGACGTTCTCACGGATCTGGGACGGGTCATCGTAGCTTGTGGTCAGGGCATGCCAGTCCGCCACGAAAAAAAAGCACTCGAATTCATGCTGTAGCTTCACCCAGTTTTTGAGTACACCGTGGTAGTGCCCCAGATGCAGGCGTCCGGTGGGCCGCATACCGGACAGCACCCGTTGCTGGGAATCAACAGAACCCAAAGCATGAACTCCTTATGGTCACAATTGACCGGACATGATAAATCAGTCCGCGCGGGGATGACAGAGATCCCCATCCAGAAACGCAAAACCCCCGCACCGGTCACACCGGGCGGGGGATCCAGACTTGACGGTTGTGCCTTTCGGCTTACCAGCCAGTCACTTCCTTCAGGGCCTTGCCGATCTCGGCCAGGCTGCGCACGGTTTTCACACCGGCGTCCTGCAGGGCGGCGAACTTCTCGTCGGCAGTACCCTTGCCACCGGAGATGATGGCGCCGGCATGACCCATCCGCTTGCCCGGAGGCGCGGTAACACCGGCGATGTAGGACACCACCGGCTTGGTCACGTTGTCCTTGATGAAGGCAGCGGCCTCCTCTTCGGCGGTACCACCGATCTCACCGATCATAACGATGGCCTCGGTTTCCGGGTCTTCCTGCAACAGCTTCAGGATATCGATGAAGCTGGAGCCCGGGATCGGGTCACCACCAATGCCCACGCACGTGGACTGACCATAGCCGAAGTCGGTGGTCTGCTTGACCGCTTCGTACGTCAGGGTGCCGGAACGGGAGACAATGCCCACCTTGCCCTTCTGGTGGATATGACCGGGCATGATACCGATCTTGCACTCATCCGGAGTGATCACGCCGGGGCAGTTCGGGCCGATCATGCGGGCGCCCTTCTTGTCGACATATTCCTTGGCGTAGAGCATGTCGATGGTCGGAATACCTTCGGTGATGCAGACAATCAGCTGGATGCCAGCGTCGGCCGCTTCGATGATGGCATCCTTACAGAACGGCGCCGGCACATAGATCACAGTTGCCTCGGCGCCGGTCTGCTCGACAGCCTCACGCACCGTATTGAATACCGGCAGGCCCAGGTGTTCGGTTCCGCCCTTGCCGGGGCTTACGCCACCAACCAGCTTGGTGCCATAGTCAAGAGCCTGCTCGGAGTGGAAGGTACCCTGGGCACCGGTAAAGCCCTGACAGATAACCTTGGTGTCTTTGTTGATCAGGATGCTCATGATTTACCCCCTGCGGCTGTAACGACCTGCTCTGCAGCATTGGACAGGCTGGTTGCGGCGATGATGTTGAGGCCACTCTCTTCGAGCACCTTGGTACCCAGTTCGGCATTATTGCCTTCGAGGCGTACCACCACAGGAACTTTTACACCCACTTCCTTCACGGCACCGATGATGCCCTCGGCGATCATGTCACAGCGCACGATACCGCCAAAGATGTTGACCAGTACCGCTTTGACATTGTCATCAGACAGGATGATCTTGAACGCTTCGGAGACGCGCTCTTTGGTGGCACCGCCGCCCACGTCCAGGAAGTTCGCCGGCTGGCCGCCGGACAGCTTGATAATGTCCATGGTGCCCATGGCCAGACCAGCGCCGTTGACCATGCAACCGATGTTGCCATCCAGGGCCACGTAGTTCAGTTCCCAGCTGGCCGCTTCCGCTTCGCGGGCGTCTTCCTGGGAGGGGTCGTGCATCTCCTGGATCTGCTTCTGGCGATACAGGGCGTTGCCGTCCACGCCGATCTTGGCGTCCAGGCAGTGCAGGTTGCCCTCGTTGGTGATGACCAGAGGGTTGATTTCCAGCAGGGCCAGGTCCTTGTCTTCGAACAGCTTGGCCAGACCCACGAAGATCTTGGCAAACTGACCGATCTGCGGTCCTTTCAGGCCCAGCTTGAATGCCAGTTCACGGCCCTGGTACGGCTGTGCACCGACCAGCGGGTCGATCTCGGCCTTGAGGATCTTCTCGGGGGTTTCCTCGGCTACCGTCTCAATCTCAACCCCACCTTCGGTGGAAGCCATGAACACGATACGGCGGGTACCACGGTCAACCACCGCACCCAGATACAGTTCCTGATCGATATCGGTCAGCGACTCAACCAGAATCTTGGCAACCGGCTGGCCTTTCTCGTCAGTCTGGAAGGTCACCAGGTTCTTGCCCAGCCACTGCTCGGCAAATGCCTTGATCTCGTCCTTGCTCTTGACCAGCTTGACGCCACCGGCCTTACCGCGACCACCAGCGTGAACCTGGGCCTTTACTACCCAGGCATCACCACCGATCTTGTCCGCCGCAGCGACGGCTTCTTCAGGAGTATCACAGGCATAGCCCTTGGATACGGGCAGGCCGTATTCAGCGAATAGCTGCTTGGCCTGATATTCGTGCAAATTCATAGTCTAGTGTCCCGCTTCTTGATGGAGGATAACCACATATACGGAAATGAACCCGCCAGAACCCATCGGAAACAGGCCTGCGCAATACGCCTGCAGCCTGACTCCGATGCGCTCCATCACGCGAATTCGCTACGGCCCGCCGGGGATCGCCTCAGCGTGCCTAAACGCCGCTTCGGGGACGGTGTGTTTTCACCGAAAGGGGCCGGCGCCATTGCCAACCCTGCCCGAAGCGTCAGCGTTATTTCTTCTTGCGACGGTTGGCCTTGTGAATGGCACCACCGTCAACGCCCAGGGCCGCCTCATGCACAGATTCCGACAGGGTCGGGTGTGCGAAGCAGGTAAGCGCCAGATCTTCGGCACTGGAGCCGAATTCCATGGCGATGACACCCTGAGCCACGATCTCGGATGCCTGGGGACCCACCACGTGGAAGCCCAGTATCCGGTCGGTCTTCTCGTCGGCAATGATCTTCACCATGCCGCCGGTCGAGTTGGCGGCCATAGCCCGGCCGTTCGCGGCAAACGGGAAGGTTCCCACCTTGTAGGCCTCGCCCTCGGACTTGAGCTGCTCCTCGGTCTTGCCTACCCAGGCCACTTCCGGCGAGGTATAGATAACGTTGGGAATACAGTCGTAGTTGACCTGGGGCTTGTGGCCGGCAATACGTTCGGCAACCATGATGCCCTCTTCCGAGGCCTTGTGGGCCAGCATCGGGCCCCGCACCACGTCACCAACGGCCCATACGCCGGGAACGTCGGTCTTGCAGTTGTCATCCACGTAGATGAAACCGCGCTCATCCAGGTTAACACCGGCGTCCGCAGCCAACAGGTTCTCGGTATTGGGTCGACGCCCCACGGCAACAATCAGCTTGTCGAACTTGACCTGCTCCTTGTCCTTGCCGTCCTCGTAGTCCACGTAGACCAGCTTGCGCTTCACTTCCGCCTTGGTCATGCGGGTACCGAGCTTGATGTCCAGGCCCTGCTTCTTGAAATGCTTGAGGGCGTCCTTGGCCACCTGCTGATCCACCGCCGGCAGAAATGAATCCATGGCCTCCAGTACGGTAACCTCGGAGCCAAGACGAGCCCAGACACTGCCCAGCTCAAGGCCGATAACGCCGGCGCCAATGACGCCGAGACGCTTGGGTACCTGATCAAACTCCAGGGCGCCCTCGGAATCCACGATGTGGTCGCCGTCGAAGGGAGCCGGCGGAATCTCGATGGGCTTTGAGCCACTGGCCAGGATGACGTTCTCAGCCTCATAGACCTTGCTGTTGCCATCCTTGTCGGTGACTTCCACCTGCCTGTTGGCCAGCAGCTTGCCATGACCATGTATGGCGGTGACGCCATTGGTCTTGAACAAACCGGCAATACCGCCGGTGAGCTGCTGGACGATACCGTCCTTGCGCTCCATCATCTTGCCGATATTGATGTTCAGGTCCTTGAGCTCAATCCCCTGATCGGCATAGCCGTGCTGCGCTTCCTCATATTTATGGGAAATTTCCAGCAGCGCCTTGGAGGGAATACAACCAATATTCAGGCAGGTACCCCCAAGTACCTGTTGTTTGCCGTCACTGGACGTCCACGACTCCACACAGGCGGTCTTCAACCCCAGCTGAGCGGCCTTGATGGCTGCAACATAGCCGCCGGGGCCGGCGCCGATGACGATAACATCGTACTTGTCAGACATGTTCTATCCCGTTATCTGGCGGAAGCCCCGGCAGGTTGGTTGCCCCCGGGGCTCCGGAATGGGTTTGCGAGGTTCAGACGTCCAGCAGGATGCGGGTCGGGTCCTCGATCATTTCCTTGATGGCCACGAGGAACTGCACCGCCTCCTTGCCATCGATCATACGATGGTCATAGGACAGCGCCAGGTACATCATTGGCAGGATCTCAACCTGACCATTCACCGCCATGGGGCGCTCCTGGATCTTGTGCATGCCCAGGATCGCGGTTTGTGGCGGGTTCAGGATCGGTGTGGAAATCAGCGACCCGAAGATGCCTCCGTTGGTGATGGTGAAGGTGCCACCGGTCATCTCGTCAATGCCCAGCTTACCGCCTTTTGCCTTCTGGCCGTACTCAACAATCTTTTTCTCGATATCCGCCAGACCCAGGGCATCCACATCGCGGATCACGGGAACCACCAGACCACGGTCAGTGGATACAGCCACGCCGATATCCTGGTAGCCATGATAAACCATATCGTTGCCGTCGATGGAGGCATTCACCGCCGGGAAACGCTTGAGGGCTTCAGTGGCCGCCTTGGCAAAGAATGACATGAAGCCCAGCTTGATGCCGTGACGCTTCTCGAAGGCTTCCTTGTATTCCTTGCGCAGCTCCATCACCGGCTTCATGTTTACTTCGTTGAAGGTGGTGAGCATGGCGGCATCGGTCTGGGCCTGAACCAGGCGCTTGGCGATGCTGGCCCGCAGACGGGTCATGGGAACACGCTTTTCGACGCGTTCGCCCGCAGGTACATCCGCAGCCGGCGCGGCTGCCGGCTCAGAAGCGGCCTGGCTGCCAGCGGAGGACTTGGCGCCATCAACATGGGCCTGCACGTCTTCCTTGGTAACGCGGCCGCCCTTGCCGGTACCCTTGACGGCGTCCGGATCAACGTTGTTTTCCTCGGCCAGTTTGCGGGCCGCCGGGCTCAGGATAGCGTCACCGGACGCAGCGGAGCTGCCGGTATCGGAAGGCGCTGGCTCCCCGGATTTTGCCTCGGGCTCCTCGCTCTTCTCTTCCTTGCCCGAGTCGCCGCCCTCGTCGGACTTGCTCTCGCCTGCGGCACCAGCCTTGAACTTGCCGATTACCTCACCGCTTTCAACGGTGTCGCCCTCATCCTTGACGATCTCCTCGATAACACCGTCGGCCGGCGCTACGACTTCCAGGACCACCTTGTCGGTTTCGATATCGACAATCAGTTCGTCGCGTTCACAGGCTTCACCAGGCTTCTTGTGCCAGGTCGCGACGGTACCTTCAGCGACCGACTCCGGGAAAACAGGGGCTTTTATTTCTGTTGACATTTCAAATCCTTACGTTCGGTAACTGGTCACAGTTCAAAGGCGTCATTCACCAGCTTTTTCTGCTGCTCGACGTGTACGGACATATAACCGGCGGCCGGAGCGGCAGAGGCATCACGGCCAGCATAGTCCAGATAGAGCTTCGGGTTGAGCCGCGCAAGCGCTGCCCGCATGTGGTGCTGGCTGCAATACCATGCGCCCTGGTTCATGGGCTCTTCCTGACACCACACCGCTTTCTTGAGTTTGGTGTAGGGTGCCAGCAGCTCGTCCAGATCATCACCAGGAAACGGATACAGCTGCTCGATGCGGAAGATAACCGTGTCGTCGCGACCATCGGCCTTTTTCTTCTCAAGCAGATCGTAGTACACCTTGCCGCTGCAGAGGATCAGCCGGGTAACCTTTTTCGGATCCGACGGCTCCTTTTCCGGCAATACGGTCTGGAAGGTACCGGTGGTCAGGTCTTCCAGGTCCGAAGTAGCTTCCTTGTGGCGCAGCAGACTCTTGGGTGTAATCGCCACCAGCGGCTTTCGCAGGGGCCGCTTCACTTGCCGACGCAGCATGTGGAAAACCTGCGATGGCGTGGTAGGTACGCAAACCTGGATGTTGTGTTCAGCTGACAGCTGCAGGAAGCGCTCCAGTCGCGCGGAGGAATGCTCCGGGCCTTGCCCTTCGTAGCCATGGGGCAGCAGCAGCGTCAGGCCACACAGACGGCCCCACTTGTGCTCACCACTGGTCAGGAACTGGTCAATGACCACCTGGGCGCCGTTGGAGAAGTCACCAAACTGGGCTTCCCAGACCACCAGGGTGGCGGGCGTAGTGGTGGCAAAGCCGTATTCGAAAGCCATCACCGCCTCTTCCGAGAGCAGTGAGTCGTAGATCTCGAACTTCGGTTGCTTGTCGGACAGGTTCGCCAGCGAGGTCCAGGTCCCCTCTTCCTTCTGATTGTGAAGGACGGCATGACGGTGGGAGAAGGTACCCCGACCGACATCCTGGCCGGTGATACGAATCGGATGACCTTCGTCCAGCAGGGACGCATAAGCCATCATCTCGCCGTAGCCCCAGTTCAGCCCCAGGGCGCCGGCGGTCATCTTCTTGCGATCGTCAACAATCTTCTGTACCTGGCGCTGGATGGCGAAGCCCTCCGGCACCCAGGTCAGCTTCTTGCCCAGGCGCTGGATGTTCTTGAGGGTAACGCTGGTCTTGCACTTGGCCGTCCACTCGTGACCCAGATACGGCGTCCAGTCCACGTAGAGCTCTGTATTGGGTTCCTTGACCAGGGACTTGACCACGTGTTCACCGTTATCGAGGGCATCCCGATAATCGGTTTCCATCTTCTTGGCGTCGTCCTCGGAGATTACCCCTTCCTCCACCAGCTTGCTGGCGTACAGGTGGCGGGTGCTCTTGAGCTTGCGGATCTTGTCGTACATCACCGGTTGGGTAGCCGAGGGCTCATCGGCCTCGTTGTGGCCACGGCGGCGGTAGCAGACCAGATCGATAACCACGTCACCCTTGAACTCGTTGCGATAATCCATGGCCATCTGGGTGGCGAACATGACCGCCTCGGGATCATCGGCATTGACGTGCAGGATCGGCGCCTGGACCATCTTGGCCACATCCGTACAGTATTCGGTAGACCGGGCATCTTCCTGCTTGCTGGTGGTGAAGCCAACCTGATTGTTGATCACCAGATGAATGGTGCCACCCACCCCGAAGCCCCGTGTCTGGGACATCTGGAAGGTTTCCATCACCACGCCCTGGCCGGCAAAGGCGGCATCACCGTGCATGATAATGGGCACCACCTGGCTGCCATCGGTGTCATTACGGCGGGTCTGACGGGCCCTGACAGAGCCGACAACGACCGGAGAAACAATCTCCAGGTGGGACGGGTTGAACGCCAGCGCCAGGTGAATCTCGCCGCCTTCAGTCATCACATTGGAGGAAAAACCCTGGTGATACTTGACGTCACCGGAGCCGGAATCCGCCATTTTCTTGCCCTCGAACTCATCGAAGAGCTCTTTCGGGTTCTTGCCCAGGGTGTTGACCAGGACGTTCAGGCGGCCACGGTGGGCCATGCCCAGAACAATTTCCTTGGCACCATAGCTACCGGCACGCTGGATCAGTTCGTCAAGACAGGGGATCAGGCTCTCGCCCCCTTCCAGACCAAAGCGCTTGACACCGGGATAGCGTGAACCCAGGTACTTCTCCAGACCCTCGGCGGCGGTGAGCCGTTCAAGGAGGTGCTTGCGGGTCTTCGGTTCGTAGGCAGGTTTCGAGCGTACCGGCTCCATGCGCTGCTGGAACCAACGCTTGATGCGGGTGTCCAATACATGCATGTACTCGGCGCCGATACTGCTGCAGTAAGTCTTGCGCAGCTCGTCGACGATGTCGCCGAGTTTCATTTTCTCGGACCCGAAGTTCAGGGAACCAGTCTGGAACTCGAGATCGCGATCCGCCTCGGACAATTCGTGAAACGCCGGATCGAGGTCCTCGACCTGTGGCCGCTGCCATACCCCCAGGGGGTCCAGCTTGGCCTGCTGGTGGCCGCGGAAGCGATAGGCGTTGATCATCTGGAGAACGCGGATCTGTTTACGGTCGGCGTCACTGGTGGCGGAGGCGGGAACACCGGCGCCATTATAGAAGCGCTGGTTACGGGAGATGTGCTCGAACTGTTCGCGAATGGTGGAGTGGGCAACATCACGGGTATGACCGTCAATGCCCGGCAGCTTGTCGAAGTAACTTCGCCACTCTTCGGGAATGGCATTGGGATCGGTCAGGTAGGTTTCAAAAAGCTGCTCGACATAGGCAAGATTCCCACCCTGTAGATGGGATGTCTGCCATAACTGCTCCATTATGCTTTCATGCATTTTGAATAGCTCACCTTGGACTGGTGCGGGGGAGCTTTTAATGGTCGGCCAGGGATATTTCTCAGTCAATACGGGTTTTTACCGGATCGACTGCAGCCACCATATCACTCACGGATGTTTTCCGTTCCCCGGTGGTTTTTATACTAAATCGCGCCGCCGGAGCGCTTTGTGGGCACTCCTGACGGCTCGATAGCTTGCCTTACCGGCCCTTACCTGCCAATGCGCCTTTGGTAGAAGGCTTTCCTGCCAGGTGGAACGCAGACCGAAGGCCTGGCAACTCCAGAACAGTATAGCGATCTTGCGGAAAACCGCAGATCAGGTGGCCCGCTGCAACAGCAGGTTCCGGATGTGTCCGATCGCGCGGGTCGGGTTGAGACCCTTCGGGCACACACTTACGCAGTTCATGATACCCCTGCAACGGAACACACTGAACGGATCGTCCAGCTCCGCCAGACGTTCGGCCTGCGCGGTATCACGGCTGTCAGCCAGGAAGCGGTAGGCCTGAAGCAGGCCCGCCGGGCCGATGAACTTCTCCGGGTTCCACCAGAACGACGGACAGGCAGTGGAACAACAGGCGCACAGAATGCACTCGTACAGCCCGTCCAGCTTCTCCCGGTCCTCAGGGCTTTGCAGCCGCTCGATGGCGGGTTCAGGGCTGTTGTTGATCAGGTAGGGCTGCACCTTTTCGTACTGCTGGTAGAACAGGTTCATGTCCACCACCAGGTCACGAATCACCGGCAGGCCCGGCAGCGGGCGCAGCACCAGCTTGTCGTGCTTGACCACCTCGGACATCGGGGTGATACAGGCGAGACCGTTCTTGCCGTTCATGTTCATGCCATCGGAACCGCAGACACCCTCACGACAGGAGCGACGATACGCGACGGAGGGATCCCGCTCCTTAAGAAGGTTAAGCACGTCGAGCACCATCAGGTCCTTGCCTTCCGGGAGCTCAAGCTCAACATCCTGCATGTAAGGGGCGTTGTCAGTTTCCGGGTTGTAGCGGTAAAGGCTTACCAACATCTTTCATCTCCCCCTTAATAGGTCCGAATCTTTGGCTCGAACGTCGGAACCGTCTTCGGAGCGAAGTTCACATCGCGCTTGCCAAGCCGCTTCTCGAGCGGGAAGTAAACAGAATGCTTCAGCCAGTTCTCGTCATCACGCTCGGTAAAGTCATTACGGGCGTGCGCGCCACGACTTTCCTTGCGCTCGACGGCGGACACAGCCGTGGCGTAAGCAACCTCATAGAGGTTGTCGAGTTCAAGAGCTTCAATGCGAGCGGTATTGAAGGCATCGCTGCGGTCGGCCAGTTTGGTTCTGCGTACACGCTCGCCAATCTCGTCCAGCTGCTTGAGCCCTTTCTCCATGCTCTCACCGTCACGGAATACGCCGAAGTAAAGCTGCATGCAACTTTGCAGGTCCTTGCGAACCTTGGCCACGTCCTCACCTTCTTCGGTGTTGTTCAGGCGCTCCAGGCGGCCCATGGCTTTCTGGATTTCCTCATCGGTGGCAGCGTCAGTCTCAAAGCCGTCACGGATCATCTTCTCGATATGCAGACCGGCCGCCCGACCGAAGACCACCAGATCCAGCAGTGAGTTGCCGCCGAGGCGGTTGGCACCGTGTACCGATACACAGGCTGCTTCACCACAGGCAAACAGGCCTTCAATCGGCTGGTCGTTGCCGTTCTCGTCCTGGGACAGAGCCTGACCACCCACGTTGGTGGGTATGCCGCCCATCATGTAGTGACAGGTCGGTACCACCGGAATCGGCTCCTTGACGGGGTCAACGTGAGCGAAGGTGCGGGACAGCTCACAGATACCCGGCAAGCGCAGGTTAAGTGTCTCTTCGCCCAGATGGTCCAGCTTCAGTAGTACGTGGTCCTTGTCAGGGCCACAGCCACGACCCTCGAGAATTTCCAGAACCATGGAGCGGGCAACCACGTCACGACCGGCCAGGTCTTTGGCGTTAGGCGCGTAGCGCTCCATGAAACGCTCACCTTCGGCATTGATCAGGTAGCCGCCCTCACCCCGACAGCCCTCGGTTACCAGAGTTCCAGCACCATAAATGCCGGTCGGGTGGAACTGCCACATTTCCATGTCCTGAACCGGGAAGCCGGCGCGCAGGGCCATGCCGACGCCATCGCCGGTATTGATCAGGGCATTGGTGGTAGAGGCGTAGATGCGGCCTGCACCACCGGTAGCCAGAACCGTGGCCTTGGCCTTGATGTAGGCCACTTCACCGGTTTCGATCTCGATGGCAACCACGCCAACCACCTGGTTCTTGCTGTTCTTGACCAGGTCGACGGCATACCACTCGTTCAGGAAGGTGGTACCGCCTTTGAGATTGGCCTGATAGAGGGTGTGCAGCAGGGCGTGACCGGTACGGTCAGCGGCGGCACAGGTGCGCGCTGCCTGAGTGGGGTTATCCGGCCCCTTGGACTGACCGCCGAACGGACGCTGGTAGATGCGTCCCTGCTCGGTGCGGGAGAACGGCAGGCCCATGTGCTCCAGCTCGAAAACGGCCTGGGGGCCGACGGAGCACATATACTCAATGGCGTCCTGGTCACCGATGTAGTCGGAGCCCTTGACGGTGTCATACATATGCCAGCGCCAGTCATCGTTGGGATCTGCACTGGCGATGGCGCAGGTGATACCACCCTGGGCGGACACGGTGTGGGAGCGTGTCGGAAAAACCTTGGTAATACAGGCGGTGTTAAGACCGGACTCGGTCAGCTGCAGGGCTGCACGCATGCCTGCGCCACCGCCACCAATAACGATCGCGTCGTAGGAAATGGTCTTGATATTAGCCATCGATTAAAGCCCCCAAAGAATCTGAATGCCCCAGACCACATATACGAACATAACGGTGCCGCAGACGGCCTGAACCAGGAATCTCGGCAGAGTCGCCTTGATGTAGTCGGTGGAAACGGTCCACAAGCCAACCCATGCGTGACCACCGAGCGCAATCAGGGTGCCGAGACTGAAGATGCGGAACCACGTCTGGCCAAACAGACCAGCCCAGGCCTCGTAGTCCACGTCGGTGGTCAGCATGAACCCGAGCAGGAATATCGTATAAAGTGCCAGTACGTAGGCACTGACGCGCTGGACCATCCAGTCATAAACGCCGCTACGGCCGAGATTTGTTACGCTGTTTACTGCCATACCCATACCCCCGCGAGAATGATCAGAATGACTGAAATCACCACTGTGAGCTTGGCCGCCAGACGACCGCTCTTGAGCTCTTCACCGATGCCCATGTCCATCAGCAGGTGCTTGATGCCAGCTACCAGGTGATACAGCAGGGCGGAAAGGATGCCCCAGATGATCAGCTTCGCCAGGAAGCTGTTCAGCAGTTCATTAACGCGATTGAAGCCATCTTCCCCGGAGAGGGAAACGTCCAGCCCGTACAGCAGGAAGGCGACACCCACGAATAAGATGACGCCACTGATGCGGTGCAGAATGGAAGTAATGGCAGGCAGCGGAAAATGAAACTTGCCGAGATCGAGATTAACTGGTCGTTTGCTATTCACAGCGCTCTCACACTCTCTCGTTACTCCGCGTTTCCGGCCAGGCCGGGGCGGATGGTTGGTATGTAAGGATGACCGTGACGGCACGCCTTTGTGTCCGCACAGGTTATTCAGGAGGGAGAACATCACCGCAGACGTCGTTGCAGGCGTTCCGTAATGGTATGTCCCCGTTTCCGGGCTAGGGATTATAAGGAGTGCCCCGGGGAATTACAAACCGGCAAACCCGGAAACCCCTGTCAGAACAGGCCATCCACTCAGCTATTGTGATAATTGACAAATTCAATTTGAGACGGATACTCATTGTGCCTCAACACGACGCAGGCCCGACCAGGCGTCGAATTTCACCTCCGGGCGCCTCCATTTTAGATCACAATCAGGTATCATGCCCGGATAGAATCCGTATCTTTTATCTCGCCGCGCATTGACAAAAAAAGCCAACACCCTATATTTTGCCGCCGGTTTACCAATAATACGCGCCTTCCCGCGCCACTAACGCTGAAAACAGGAGAGCACCATGACCGACAGGAAAGCCACGCTCTCGGTGGGTGACAAATCCATTGAGCTTCCGGTTTATTCAGGTACCGTCGGCCCAGACGTCATTGACGTTCGCGGCCTCGTTCAGGAAGGCGTCTTCACTTACGATCCGGGCTTCGTCTCCACCGCCGCCTGTGACTCGGCCATCACCTATATCGATGGCGCCAAGGGCGTTCTCCTGCACCGCGGCTACCCCATCGACCAGCTGGCCGAAAGCTCTGACTACCTGGAAGTGTGCTACCTGCTGCTCAATGGCGAGCTCCCCACCCCGGAAGAGAACCAGCGTTTCCACGACACCATCAAAAACCACACCATGCTGCATGACCAGATGCGCAATTTCTTCCACGGTTTCCGCCGTGATGCGCACCCCATGGCAATCATGTGTGGCGTAGTGGGCGCCCTGTCCGCCTTCTATCACGACCAGATGGACGTGACCGACCCCCGGCAGCGGGAAATTACCGCCCATCGTCTGATCGCCAAGATGCCGACCATCGCAGCCTGGTGCTACAAGTATTCCATTGGCCAGCCGTTCATGTATCCGCGTAACGACCTGGACTACGCGGAAAACTTCCTGCAGATGATGTTCGGCGTGCCCTGCGAGACGTACAAGCCGAGCCCCACCCTGGCCAAGGCCATGGACAAGATTTTCCTGCTGCACGCTGACCACGAGCAGAACGCATCCACCTCCACTGTGCGACTGGCAGGCTCGACCGGCGCCAACCCCTATGCCTGTATCGCCTCCGGCATTGCTGCCCTGTGGGGTCCGGCTCACGGCGGCGCCAACGAGGCCGTACTGGACATGCTGGCGGAGATCGGCGACGAGAAGAACATCGAGAAGTTTATCGCCAAGGCCAAGGACAAGGACGACCCGTTCCGTCTCATGGGCTTTGGTCACCGGGTCTACAAGAACTTCGATCCTCGTGCCAAGGTTATGCGCGAGACCGCTCACGAGGTGCTGCAGGAACTTGGGCTGGAAGACGATCCGCTGCTCAAGATCGCCCAGCGCCTGGAGAAGATCGCTCTGGAAGACGAGTACTTCGTGGAGCGCAAGCTGTACCCGAATGTCGATTTCTATTCCGGCATCATCCTCAAGGCTATTGGCATCCCGACCTCCATGTTTACGGTGATCTTTGCCATGTCCCGCACCATTGGCTGGTACAGCCACTGGAACGAGATGGTGTCCGGCAACTACCGCATCGGTCGTCCCCGTCAGCTGTACACCGGCTCCGAGAAGCGGGATTATCCGAAGAAGTAACAGTCCTGCGCTTAATTGCAGACGCTATTGAAAGGCCGCCGGGTTCGCTCAGCGGCCTTTCTTTTTCTGGTCGGGGGAGGGAGAAGGGGCCACACAGAGTTACCGGCAGACATCCCCTCTCCCCTTCGAGGGAGAGGGCCAGGGAGAGGGGGAGCACCCGCAGGGTGCCTGGATATCCAAGCCGGGAGCTTGCCCCTCCACCCTCTCCCGTCAAGGGAGAGGGGGCTACACGGAATTACCGCCCCCTTAGGGGAGCTGGTTCAGCCCTACAGCGCACTTTAACATGCTGGATGCTTCTGCAATCATCAACGACTTGACACATTGACCTGGCAACGGGAGTAATCCGGATGAAAAATATTGCGTTTATTGGCCTTGGCGTTATGGGCTACCCCATGGCCGGGCACCTGGCTAATGCCGGGCTGACGGTCAATGTATGGAACCGCAGCCCCGAGAAAGCCAGTCAGTGGGCCAATGACTACGACGGTGAAGCCTGTATCACCATTGCCGATGCCGTCCACGGCGCCGATGTGGTATTGACCTGCGTGGGGGCCGATCCGGATCTGCGGGAGGTATACCTTGGGGAACATGGCATTATCGCCAATGCGCCAAAGGATGCAGTGCTCGTCGATCACACCACGGCGTCGGCGGGCATTGCTGAACAACTCGGTGAGGCCGCCGCTGCGGCCGGGCAGCATTTCATTGATGCGCCAGTGTCCGGAGGCCAGCAGGGAGCCGAAAACGGTCAGCTCACCATTATGTGTGGTGGTGAGGATAATGCGTTTACCCGGGTCAGCAAGACCCTGAGCCTTTATGCCAGGGCGCTGAACCTGATGGGGCCGGCAGGTAGCGGGCAGAAAACCAAGATGGTGAACCAGATTGCCGTTGCCGGCCTGGTGCAGGGACTCTCCGAGGCAATTCACTTCGCCGAGCAGGCAGACCTGGATGCGTCAAAGGTCATCGACGTCATTTCAAAAGGTGCGGCTCAGTCCTGGCAGATGGAAAACCGTTCCGCCACCATGATTGCCGGTGAGTTCGACCATGGTTTTGCCGTGGACTGGATGCGAAAGGATCTGTCGATCTGCCTGGAGGAAGCCCGCCGTAACGGCGCCAAGCTGCCAGTGGCAGCCCTGGTGGACCAGTTCTACGCGGACGTACAGGACATGGGGGGACGGCGCTGGGATACGTCGTCGCTGATTAAGCGATTGAGGACGAAGTGATTTTCTAACCACGAAATCCACGAAAAGGCCGAATACCACGGGAGATCTTGCCACGGACATACACGGACAAAAAGAAAGAGTCTTCTATTTTCGTCGGTGAGTGTCCGTGTCGTCCGTGGCTATCTTCGTCTTTGTTTCGTGTTCTTTCGTGGATTTCGTGGCAAAAAAACCTATTTCTTCTTGTCCCGAGGCACCCAGCGGCCGTTCTCATACCACGCTGACCAGCCTGTCGCCTTGCCGTCCTTTTCGGACATGACGTACTGCTCCTTGGTCTTGCGGCTGTAGCGGATAACGGTAGGATTGCCCTCAGGGTCCTTCTCCGGCGCATCCATCAGGAAATCGTACTTGGGATCGATCTCCTTGCGGTGGGGCTTGATCTCCATGACCAGCGGCGGACGGGTTTCCCGATTCTTGGGGAACTTGCTGGCCGCCAGGAAGAGACCGGAGGCCCCGTCACGCAGTACGTAGGTGTCATCCACCTTCTGGCACTGCAGTTCGGGCATGGGGACCGGGTCCATCTTGGGGGGCGCCGGCTCACCGCTCTTCAGCAGTTTGCGGGTATTCTTGCACTCGGTGTTGGTACAACCGAAGTACTTGCCGAAACGTCCTGTCTTCAGCTGCATCTCGGAACCGCACTTGTCGCATTCAAGCGTCGGGCCGTCATAACCCTTGATGCGGAACGTGCCCTCTTCCACCTCGTAGCCTGAACAATCCGGGTTGTTGCCACAGATGTGCAGCTTGCGTTTTTCGTCAATCAGATAGCTGTCCATGGCCGTGCCGCATTTGGGACAGCGGCGTTTCTTTCGTAGCAGACGGCTTTCGCCCTCGCCTTCGACGTCGTCTTCGGCGCTGACCACTTCGTCACCAGACACCAGGTTGATGGTGGTTTTGCAGCGCTCCTTCGGCGGCAACGAATAGCCCGAGCAACCCAGGAAGACACCGGTACTGGCGACACGGATCTGCATGTTTCTGCCGCAGCTGGGGCACGGAATATCGGTTTCCGTGGGGGTATTGCTGCGCATACCACCCTCGGATTTCTGGGCTTCCTCCAGTTGCTGACGGAAGCGGGCGTAGAAATCGTTGAGGACCTTTTTCCAGTCTTCGTCCCCTTCGGCAATTTCATCCAGCTCGTCTTCCATGCGCGCGGTGAAGTCGAAGTCCATCAGGTTGGGGAAAGACTCCGTCAGCCGTTCGGTGACGATATCCCCCATCTTTTCCGCATAGAACCGGCGGTTCTGCAGTCGCACATAGCCGCGATCCTGGATGGTGGAGATGATCGAAGCGTAGGTGGAAGGCCGGCCAATGCCCTGCTTTTCCAGTTCCTTGACCAGGCTGGCTTCCGTATAGCGCGGTGCCGGCTTGGTGAAGTGCTGGCTGGGGTCCAGCCTGGCCAGATCGAGCACCTCGTCCACCTTGATATCCGGCAGGGCCACGTCCTCGTCTTTCTTGGCGGACTGGGGCGCCGCCTTCAGGAAGCCCTCGAATTTGATGATACGACCACGGGTACGCAGCTCGTAGTCACCGTTAGCGACCATGATAGACGTGCTGAGGAACTCTGCGTCGGCCATCTGGCAGGCAATAAACTGGCGCCAGATGAGTTCATACAGTTTCTCGGCATCTTTTTCCAGACCACTGATATCACTAGGCCTTCGCGTAACCTCGGTCGGGCGAATGGCTTCGTGGGCCTCCTGGGCTCCTTCCTTGCTGCCGTAGATCCGGGGCGAATCCGGCAGGTATCGGTCACCGAACTGTTTGCCAATATAGGCGCGGGCGCCGGCAACGGCGTCCTGGCTCAGGTTGGTGGAATCTGTCCGCATGTAGGTGATGTAGCCGGCCTCATACAGGCGCTGGGCCAGCATCATGGTCTTCTTCACGGTGAAGCCCATGCGGTTACTTGCCGCCTGCTGCAGTGTCGACGTAATAAAGGGCGCGGACGGCCGGGAGCGGGTGGGCTTGTCTTCCCGCTTGGCAACACGGAACTCACCCTGTTTCAACCGGGCGACATGCTCGTTGCTCTGCTTTTCGTTCTCTGGCCGGTAGGTCTTGTCCTGGTAACGGGTCGTCTCGAAGCGGACCGCGGAAGCCCCTTTTTTCAGGTCCGCATGCAACTGCCAGTATTCTTCCGGCACGAAGCTGCGAATTTCCTTTTCCCGCTCCACAATCAGGCGTACCGCCACCGACTGCACGCGCCCGGCGGACAGGCCGCGGGCAACCTTGGACCACAGCAGCGGCGACACCATATAACCCACCACCCGGTCGAGGAATCGACGGGCCTGCTGGGCGTTGACACGGTTGGTATCCACACTGCCGGGGTCTTCGAAGGCGGCCTGGATGGCACGCTTGGTAATCTCGTTAAAGACCACGCGGCGATACTTGTCGGATTCCCCGCCTATGGTCTCCCGCAGGTGCCAGGCAATGGCCTCCCCTTCCCTGTCCAGATCCGTTGCCAGATAGACATGGTCGGCATTTTTGGCCAGGCGCTTGAGCTCGCTGACCACTTTTTCCTTGCCCGGAAGGATCTCGTAACGGGCCTGCCAGTCGTGCTCCGGGTCGACCCCCATACGGGCGATCAACTGCTCCCGGGCCTTGCGCTTCTTGTAGGCCGCCTTTTCCTCCGGATCCATCTTGCGGGTCTGGGCTGCCTGACGGGCCCGTTCCTTGGGGTCGGACGTGGAACCGCTGCCACTGACGGGAAGATCGCGAATATGACCAACGCTGGACTTTACGATGTAGTCGTTGCCCAGATACTTGTTGATGGTCTTCGCTTTGGCTGGCGACTCGACGATAACGAGACTTTTACCCATATCAGAGACATTACCCCTGGAAACAGTTCAATAAACAGCCATACCCCAAACCGCAAGAAAAATCAGCCAACTGGAAGGCCTGCGGCGGCTGGCCGGATCGCATAGGTGCACTGTTTTACAGTGTCAGCAAATTCAAGACAACCCATTCTTTGATTTTTGGTAAACGTGGCGCAGCACCCCATGCACCTTTTCATAAAAGGAGCCACTGCTCCTTTTTACAAGTCCTAATGAAAAAGCCCGGCACGGGGCCGGGCTTGATCGGTGCGGCTTCCAGGCTGGTCGCTCAGGGATTCAGCCCGGAACACCGCAGCCACGACGGGGCGTCAGATACGCTCCCAGACGGTAGCGATACCCTGACCCAGGCCAATACACATGGTGGATACGCCCAGATCGCCACCACGGGCCTGCATGATATGCAGCAGGGTGGTGGAGATCCGCGCGCCGGAGCATCCCAGCGGATGCCCAAGAGCGATGGCGCCGCCATTGAGGTTGACCTTCTTGTCCATTACATCCAGCAGCTTGAGGTCCTTCAGCACCGGCAGGGACTGCCCGGCGAACGCTTCATTAAGCTCCCAGAAATCGATGTCGTCGATGGTCAGACCGGCACGCTTCAGCGCCTTTTTGGTAGCAGGTACCGGGCCATACCCCATGATGGCGGGGTCAACACCGGCAACAGCCATACCACGGATCTTCGCGATCGGAGTCAGCCCAAGATCCTGGGCCTTCTCGGCGGACATCATCAACATGGCTGACGCGCCGTCGGTCAGCTGGGAGGACGTACCCGCCGTGACGGTGCCCTGCTTTGGATCAAAAGCCGGCTTCAGCTGCCCCAGGGACTCCGCAGTCGTCTCGGGACGAATGGTCTCGTCATCCTCAATCAGCTTCACGAAACCGTTCTCGTCGTGACCTTCGATGGGCACAATCTCGTTCTTGAAACGACCTTCCAGGGTCGCCTCATGGGCCAGACGGTGAGAACGAGCGCCAAACTCGTCCTGCTGCTCACGACTGATGCCGTGCATTTTCGCCAGCATTTCTGCGGTCAGGCCCATCATGTTGGACGCCTTGGCAGAGTACTTTGACGACGCCGGGTTGTGGTCGAAGCCTTCGGTCATGGGAACGTGGCCCATGTGCTCGACACCGCCGATCACGAACACGTCGCCGTTGCCGGTCTGAATCGCCTGGGCCGCGGTGTGGATCGCGGTCATGGACGAGCCGCACAGGCGGTTCACGGTCTGGGCACCTGCTTCGTGAGGTACTTTGGTCAGCAGGGAGATGTGGCGGGCCACGTTGAAACCCTGCTCCTTGGTCTGGTTGACCGCACCCCAGATCACGTCTTCCACGTCTTTCGGGTTGACCTTGGGGTTACGCTCCAGCAGTGCATCAATCAGCGCGGCGGACAACGTCTCTGCGCGAACGTTGCGGAAGCAGCCGTTCTTGGCGCGACCCATCGGAGTCCGCACGCAATCCACTACCACTACGTCTCTCGGATTAAGGCTCATAGATCTTTCTCCGTTCGGAAATCTCGTTCAGTCGCCCCTGAACTCGCGCCGAAGAGTGTCTGGCGCTCAGGGGCTCCCCTGGGGTTCAACCGAAGAACGTCTCGCCGTTCTTGGCCATTTCACGCAGCTTCTCGGTCGGGTGGTACAACGGACCCAGGTCTGCATACTTGTCTGCCAGCTCGACGAACTTGTCGACGCCCATATCATCGATGTAGCGCAGGGCGCCACCGCGGAACGGAGGGAAGCCGATGCCATAGATCAGGCCCATATCCGCATCCGCCGGCTCCTCGACAATGCCGTCTTCCAGGCAGCGAACGGTTTCCATGCACAGGGGGATCATCATGCGGGCGATGATATCCTCGTCGGTAAGGTCTTTCTTTTCCTTGACCACAGGTTCAAGCAGTTTATAGGTTTCTTCGTCTACCACCTTCTTCTGCTTGCCTTTCTTGTCTTCCTCGTAGGCGTAGAAGCCCTTGCCGTTCTTCTGACCGTACCGGTCGTTCTCGAACATCACGTCGATGCCGGACTTCCAGTCGGTCTTCATGCGGTCCGGGAAGCCTTCCGCCATCACTTCGTTGGCGTGCTTGCCGGTGTCCATGCCCACCACATCCAGCAGGTAGGCCGGGCCCATGGGCCAGCCGAAGTTTTCCATGACCTTGTCGACCCGCTGGAAGTCGGCACCATCGCGTACCAGACCGGCAAAGCCGCCGAAGTACGGGAACAGTACCCGGTTCACCAGGAAGCCCGGGCAGTTGTTGACCACAATCGGCGTCTTGCCCATGGCCTTGGCGTAGGCAACGGTGGTGGCAATGGCCCGATCACTGGTTTTCTCGCCGCGGATAACCTCAACCAGCGGCATCATCGGTACCGGGTTGAAGAAATGCATGCCACAGAAGTTTTCCGGGCGTTTCAGGTTCTTGGACAGGGTATCGATGGAAATGGTAGAGGTGTTGGAGGTGACAATGGTGTCCTCGGAGACCTGGTCTTCCACTTCCCGCAGCACCGAATCCTTCACCTTGACGTTCTCGACAACCGCCTCGACAACGATGTCGACGTTGCCGAAATCGCCGTAGGTCAGCGTTGGCCGGATGTTGTTCAGGGCGTCCGCCATCTGCTCTGGCTTCATCTTGCCCTTGGCAACGCGCTTGCTGAGCAGTTTCTTGGCCTCTTTCAGGCCCAGGGCGATACCGTCTTCGTTGATATCCTTCATCAGGATGGGCGTGCCCTTGTAGGCAGACTGGTAGGCGATACCACCCCCCATGATGCCGGCACCCAGAACCGCCGCCTGCTTGACGTCAGCGGCTTCTTTTTCCCACTGCTTGGCCTTGGCCTTGAGCTTCTGGTCATTCAGGAACAGGCCAACAAGGCAGGCTGCAACATTGGTCTTCGCCATTTTGGCAAAACCTTTGGCTTCTACCTCAATCGCCTTGTCACGGGTAAGCCCGGCATGCTTCTGCATGACCTTGATGGCCTCCACCGGCGCGGGATAGTTCTTGCCCGCCTGACCGGCCACAAAACCTTTGGAGGTCTCGAAGGCCATCATGCTTTCCATGTTGTTCAGCTTGATCTTGCCTTTCTTTTCCTCGCGACGGGCCTGATAGTCCAGCTTGCCGTCGTTGCATTGGTCGATGATCGCCCGGGCGGCGTCCAGCAGTTTGCTGGCCGGCACCACCGCATCAACAGCGCCGGTCTTCAGCGCCTTATCGGCACGGTTCTCGGAACCCATGCAGATCCATTCGATGGCATAGTCAACGCCAATCAGGCGTGACAGGCGAACGGTGCCGCCAAAGCCCGGGAAAATACCCAGCTTGACTTCCGGCAGACCCACTTTTGCCTTGTCATCCATTACCCGGTAATCGGTCGCCAGGCCCATCTCGAAGCCACCACCCAGCGCCATGCCGTTAATGCAGGTCACGGTGGGGAAAGGCAGATCCTCAATGTCGTTGAATACAGCGTTGGCAGTGAGATTGTTGTTGATCAGGTCTTCTTCGGGACCGGCGAACAGCTCGGTAAATTCGGTGATGTCCGCGCCGACAATGAAACTGTCCTTGCCACTGGTTACCACCAGGCCCTTGAGGCCGGTCTGTGCCTTCAGTTTATCGGTGGCAGCACGCAGTTCCTCAATGGTGAGGCGATTGAACTTGTTGACTGACTCGCCCTGCAAGTCGAAGTTCAGTTGCGCAATTCCGCCTTCGATCTCTTTTACTGTGATGGCTTTACCTTCGTAAATCATCAACTGATCTCCAGTCTGTGTTGATTGCTGTGCCCTGTTCCGACCGCGCCGGAACCGGCGTTACAGCGGATTTTCGGTCACTGCCCTGGTGCATCGCCCGGCTACTCATTTCCTTCTACAGGAAACCCGGCGCCGCATGGTTCGATTCAAATTCATACAGTCGTTTGAATCTGGAGGGCACACCTTGTGAAAAAACTTCGATTTTGTCAACGAATTTGTGACATCAGGTTAACTAACATCGTAAAATGCACGTGAAGACAACTGCCTAAGTTTCCGGCAAAACTGCAAAATTCGGTAAAATCACGGAACGGGGTCGCAATCTGTAACAAACTGCTTGATTGGCCGTAGCGCTTAATTTAGCTTTGTGACGTGGATCCCGTCCATTCCAATAAGAAAGCGCACAGCTATGGAGTAACGCCCCAATGAATGACTCTCGCCTCCGAATCCATTCTGTACTGGCAGCGTTGGTTCTGCTGCTGGTCAGCTCCTTCCCGGCCCAGGCCGACGAAGGCTCCGATTTTCTGCGTGAACTCCACGAGTTCCGCCTCAACAACTTCATGGCCCTGAGCAACTATTACCGTTACAGCGCAACCGGCGACGCCTCCGCACAAGGCACCATCAGGGAATTGATGGGCGAAGCTACCCGCAACCTGCAGGCAGTCTCCGAAAGCAGCGCCAATGTTCTGAGCTCGGAACAGGTGGCCTCTCTCAGGACCGAGTTCAACACCTTCAGCCAGCTTATGGCCCAAAACGTCAGCGACGTAACCGAGATCGGCTATCCTGATCTGCGGCTGGTGGGCGAAATGGCCAACCAGGCGGTCAAGATGAGCAACGTTGCCCAGGAAGTCTATACGCAGGCCCGGGAGAGCTCCCAGACAACGATCAAGCCACAGGTGGAAACGGCACGCTCAGCCTCGGTGCTGATGGCGCAGATGCTGTCACGCTACGCCGCCCGTTCCTACAGCCCGGTAACCCAGACTTTCCAGGGGGCATCCGGTCTCGCGCCACTGGATCAGCAGGCACAGGAGCTGGACGCCCTGATCAGTGAATTCGTCGCCTCTGTCGGGCAAGGTGAACTCCAGCAGACAGCGGTCGAAATCCAGACCAAATGGGGTTTCATTAAAGACTCCTATATCAACTATAACAAGCAAAACGTGATCTTTGTGATTGAACGTTATTCCCGGGCCATTCTTGAAGAGTTCAACATGGCGGTAACTTCTCTTCAGAACGCCTGATACGCGGTACCGTTATCCATAGTCAGCGGGCCACCCAAAGGGTGGCCCGTTTTCGTTTATTTGACCACAGTCAGTTTACAGTGGTGTATATTTACCTAAAGTAGTGGGTAAATCCCTGAATCATTCAATGGGTTCCCATCTGCCCTACCCGAAAGGAGCTTTTCACTATGTCCGCGTACAACAAGATACTGGTGGCTATAGACCTCACGGAGGAAGCCCCGCAGGTGCTGAAGAAGGCGGTTGAGATTGCCAGACAGCACGAAGCGCAGCTGTTGCTGGCCCACGTCGTGGAACCTGTGGGATACGCCTACGGCGGTGACATTCCCATGGATCTGAGCGAGCTGCAGGATCAGCTGGACAAGGCAGCACGGGAACAGCTGGCGGCCTACGGCAAGGAATACAACATTGCTGAAGAAAACCAGATTGTCACCGTGGGCAGGCCGGAATCGGAAATACACCACCTGAGCGAAGACAAGGCGGTCGACCTGGTGATCGTGGGAAGCCATGGCCGCAGGGGCATCCAACTATTGCTGGGCTCCACCGCGAATGGTGTGCTCCATGGCGCCAAATGCGATGTTCTGGCCCTGCGGATCAACTGATTCCCTGCCGGGGGGCCAGGGCTGGCAGATAACGTCAGCCCTGCCCCCCGGCCTGCATCTCCTCAAGTTCCAGCCAGCGATTCATGGCCGATTCCAGCCTGGTTTCCGTATCCGTCAGTTCCTTGAGTACGCGATCGACGGTTTCCGGGTCCTGCTGATAGAAATCCGGCGCCGACACTTTGTCGTTCAGTGCCTCCACCCCGGACTCGAGCTCTTCAATCTGACGGGGCAACTGTTCCAGCTCGTGCTTGAGCTTGTAACTCAGCTTGGCGGGTCGCGCTGCTGCCGGTTTGGCACCGGCATCCGGGTCACGGGTGTCCGCTTCGGTATT
Organism: Marinobacter lacisalsi; assembly: GCF_042651045.1. Lineage (NCBI taxonomy): Bacteria > Pseudomonadati > Pseudomonadota > Gammaproteobacteria > Pseudomonadales > Marinobacteraceae > Marinobacter > Marinobacter lacisalsi. Next base: position 65,959 of record NZ_JBHSDI010000011.1, on the reverse strand, counting down.
CTGTTTGCCTGCCGACGCCCTGGACCGGGCCGGACTTTCTTCTGACGGAAACCGCCCACCCTGGCGGCGCCAGTCGGTATAGCCGCCCACGTATTCCCGCACCAGGCCGGAGCCATCCAGAAACACCGTATCGGTCGCGATGTTATCGAGGAATTCCCGGTCGTGACTGATCACGATCACAGTGCCGGCGAATTCCACCAGGCGCGCCTCCAACAGCTCGAGCGTTTCCACGTCCAGATCGTTGGTGGGCTCATCCAGCACCAGTATGTTGGCCGGTTTGCTGAACAGCTTCGCCAGTAACAGCCGCGCACGCTCACCACCGGAAAACACCCTGACCGGTGACCGGGCACGCTCGGGCGTGAACAGGAATTCCTGCAGGTATCCCAGGACATGTTTCTGCTGACCGTTGATCTCGATGAATTCCCGCCCTTCGGACAGGTTGTCCAGGGCGGTACGATCCAGGTCCAGCTCACCACGCAACTGGTCGAAATAGGCTACCTGGCGGTTAGTGCCCAGCCGGATACGCCCTTCAGATGGTTCCAGATCGCCAAGCAGCAGGCGGACCAGTGTGGTCTTGCCGGTCCCGTTTTCGCCCACCAGGCCAATCTTGTCGCCCCTGAGGATGGTCATGGTCAGGTCGCGGATAACAGCCTTTCCATCCGGATACCGGAAGCCAGCATTGATGGCATCCACCACCAGCTTGCCCGACCGCGAGGCATCCTCGACCGAGAAGCTGGCCGTCCCCACCCGCTCCCGACGTTTCTGACGCTCTTCCCGCATGGCCTTGAGCGCCCGCACCCGGCCCATATTTCGCGTCCGCCGTGCCTTGATGCCCTGGCGGATCCACGCCTCTTCCTGTTTCAGCCGTTTGTCGAACAGGGCATTCTGACGCTCCTCCTCTTCCAGGGCCTTTTCCTTGAGGTCCAGATAGCGGTCATAGGTGGCGGCAAAGCTCACCAGGTTGCCCCGGTCCAGCTCAACGATTCGAGTTGCTATGCGGCGGATAAAGGCCCGGTCGTGGGACACGAAGATGATCGCCCCGCGGAACTGCCCCAGCGCTTCCTCCAGCCAGGCAATAGCCGGCACATCCAGGTGGTTGGTGGGCTCATCCAGCAACAGGATGTCCGGTTCAGAGACCAGCGCCCTGGCCAGCAGAACCCGTCTCTGCCAGCCACCCGACAGGGTATTCAGGGTCTGGTCGGGGTCAATCCGGTATTGCTCCAGAATCGCGCTCACCTTCTGATCCAGACGCCAGCCATCCAGTGCCTCCAGTCGCTCCTGCACCTTCATCATACGGTCCAGGCTGGCCTCGTCTGCCTGCTGGGACAGGCGATGGAAGTCAGCCAGCAGCTCGCCAGTCTCAGGAAAGGCGCCTGAAACAACCTCGTAGGCCGTACGGGTATCATCCGAGGGCAGCATCTGGGGCAGTACCGACAACCTGGCACCGCTGTCCAGGCGGACCACACCACCGTCGGGCGTAACCTCCCCCGCAATAATCTTCAGCAGGGTGGACTTACCCTCACCATTACGGCCCAGCAGGCACACCCGCTCTCCCGGCTCCACCACCAATGAGGCATGATCCAGCAGTGGCTGCATCCCGTAGGCCAACGAAATTTCTTCCAGGGTCAGCAGTGGCATGAACGGAACGACTCCTATTATTTGACGGTAACCGGGTCCCCGACACGGAGAGTACCGGTATCCAGATGTACACCGTTGGCGCCGAAGATGACGCCGTTCTCGGTACGACGAAAGCCCGACAGGACTTTCAGGGGGTTCCCGTCCGGCGATCGCTCACCGGTGTCGGGGTCCACCGTGGTCATGATACAGCGACTACAGGGCTTGACCAGTTGCACAGGCACTTCGCCAAGCGCCACTGTCTTCCAGTGATCCTCCTCCCAGGGCCCCGCACCCTCAACCACGACATTGGGGCGGAAGCGCCGCATCTCAGCCAGCCAGGGCATCCGCCGGTTAAGATCGTCCAAAGACGCCTGGTTGGTCACCAGAAACGGAAACCCATCCGCAAAACTGACCGGGTGCTCCGCCTGCAACTGCTCATGTCGGACGGGACGGGTGACGGAATCGGGCATATGAACCAGTGTCACGGGGCTACCAAGAAACGCCGACACGGCGTTTGACGCACCCGGGAAAGCCTCCAGCACATCATCGACCTGATCCCGCCAGATGGTCACCTGACGTATTACCTCACCGACCCTGACCTCGACCTCGCCCTGACCAGGAATATCCAGAAACAGTCCCTCAACCCTGAGGTGAGGCCGGATCCTGGCCAATGCAGGATACTTGCGCTGGGTGACAAACCGGCCTTCCTCGTCCACCAGCATCCATCGCCGATCCCCGACCGGCCCGAAACGGTCCAGACGAAGTTCGGAGGTGGCGACACCCGCCAGAGATTTGACCGGATAGTAATATAGCGCTCTGATGTTCATTGGCATGGGATAGATGGCCTCGGCTAAGGGAACCGCGCCAGTATACTGAAGTCAGGGAAAGCTGAGGGCCCTGAAACGAAAAAACCCGGCCTTTCTGGCCGGGTTTTCGGAATCTGGAGCGGGAAACGAGACTCGAACTCGCGACCCCAACCTTGGCAAGGTTGTGCTCTACCAACTGAGCTATTCCCGCTTGGTTGTGAGGACTGCAACCTCTCAACGGCTGCGTATTCTACTGATCGGTCCGCAGCCGTCAACCGTTTTCATGAAATTTTCTTTGCAGCGTTCAGGGATAAGCCAGCCCCGTCTTCTCATCAGGTCGGATTCTGACCAAAGGTGCTGGCGCCGGCATTCAGGTAGGCCTTCTCCTCCGGGGTCGAAGGTCGTTTCATGGCCGCGTTCCGATGCGGGAAGCGGCCAAAACGCTGAATCACCGAGCGGTGATTGCGGGCGGATTCCAGGAAACTGCCGAGGAATACCCCCAGCGGACCATCATTGGCGGCGGCCAGCTGCTCATAGAGCTCCACTGAACGATCCTGATGAGGTCGCTTTTCCGCATGCTGCAAGGGCATATAGAAGAACGCTCGCATAATCGGTTCCAGGCGCACATCAGCACCTTCATTGAGCCCTTCCAGACACAGTGTCACCGCCTTGCGGTCGTTGGAAAACGCCATCGCCCCACCCCGATGGATATGACGGGTAAACTGGTCCAGCAGGATGATTTCCGCCAACCGTCCGCCCGCCTCCTGGCGCCATTGCTCCAGTCCGTTCTCCGAGGCAAACAGCACCATGGAAATGAAACGGCGCCGGATTTCCTGGTCAAATGCCCTGGATGAGCGGAACCAGCGCTCGCGGTGCTCACGGTCCGGCAGTCCATTTTCATCCAGTGAACCAAACCAGAAATCCAATAACTCGTGCCAGGCGAACATAATAACTCCGGAAGACATTGGAATTCGCAGTCGCAAACACGCAGTTATACACTGAAAACAGTTCAACCCAAAGGAGCGCTACTACCCATGACGGCAGCCACACGGATTCTATTACTGGCCCACGGCAGCAGCGACCGCCGCTGGTGCGAAACCTTCGAGGCACTGGCCGCCCCGACCCTGCGGTCCCTCCCCGAAGCCAGGGTAGCCTATATGGAGCTGGCAACGCCTTCCCTGGAGGATGAGGTTGGGAAGGCCGCTGCCGAAGGGATCACCCACGTTCAGGTGGTGCCACTGTTTCTGGCCGCCGGCCGCCATCTTCGCAAGGACGTTCCGGCAATGCTGGACGACTACCGGCAGCGCCACGGCATCAACATCACCCTGCTGCCCCCCATTGGTGAAGACCCGCGACTCGGCGACGCCCTGAAGGAAATTGTGCAGAGCAGCCTGGAGCAGAGCCATGACGGATAAACGCATACTGGTCACCGGCGGCACCGGCTTTATTGGCCGGGTGCTGTGCCCTAACCTGCTTGAAGCCGGCTACGAAGTGGACGTGCTCAGCCGGCAGAAACCGGAGGATGTACGCGCCATCTGTGGCCGCGTCACCCCCATTCGCCATCTTACCGGGCTCGGTGAACGCCCCGGTTATGACGCGGTTGTGAACCTCGCCGGTGAGGGCATTGCGGAAAAACGCTGGACCGAACCCCGCAAGCAGGTGCTGCGGGACAGCCGCATCGCCCTGACCCGGGAGCTGGTCTCGGCCCTGCTCAGCCATGAAAAGCTGCCCCACGTCATGGTGTCCGGGTCCGCCGTGGGCTACTACGGCGCCCAGGGCGAGGCCATCGTCACCGAAAAGAGCGCACCCAATGACGAATTCAGCCACCGCCTTTGTGCCGACTGGGAAAAAGCCGCCTCGCCTCTGACCGATCAGGGGGTTCGGGTCTGTTACTCGCGAACGGGTGTGGTGGCAGGTTCCGGGGGCGGCTTCCTGGAGCGGATGGTCCTGCCTTTCAAGCTCGGGCTCGGTGGTCGTATTGGCAATGGCAGCCAGTATATGCCATGGGTCCACCGGCAGGATGTGGTCAATGCGATCCTCTGGATGCTGTCAGAGGAGTCGGCCAGCGGGCCCTACAATGTGGTCAGCCCGAACCCGGTCACCAACCGTACCTTCACCCGCACCCTGGCGGACGTATTGGGGCGCCCCGCCCTGTTCCCGGTCCCCGCAACCGTCCTCAAACTGGCGCTGGGGGAGATGTCACGCCTGCTGCTGACCGGCCAGAGGGCCACGCCGGAACGTCTTGAACAGGAGGGCTTCCGCTTCACCTGGCCCGAACTGAAGCCTGCCCTGAAGGAGGCACTGGGCAAATAAGGTGCATTGAGAGTAAAGAAATCTGACATTTTTTCGGGTGTAAGAGTTGACACCCGCAAGGCGCATTCTTAATATACGCGCCACCTCGACGAGGCAACGGTTTGAGAAATGCGTCCCCTTCGTCTAGTGGCCTAGGACTCCGCCCTTTCACGGCGGCAACAGGGGTTCGAACCCCCTAGGGGACGCCACTCTTTCTCAATGGCCCTGATTCTTGTGCTTGTCGGTGGCTCTGGTTTTGGCATCATGCACCACAAACCATCCTACGGCGGCCATGAAGCCGACCATTAGCAGTACGGTTCCCACCCCGGCAATGACAACTCCGTCCATATACATAACAGGTCTCCTCTTCGACCAGTGACAACTCTGTAGTTCTCAAACCCTGCGTTCAGTTTCAGACTACTCTCGCCCCGGCGGTCCGGTCTTGACCTGCATCAAGCGGATTGTACCCGCCTACCCTTTGAATTTTTCTCGCTTTCTACGGCGTAGAGGACACAATTTCCTGAACTGGCTGCTATATTTTCATTGGCCACGCCGAAAACCATGTTCCGGTCTGTAGCGTGAGCCTCCATCGGCACCAGCAGTTCCTGGCGCGCCGGCAATGCATACAGGAAGCAGTTCAGTCAAACAGGATGCTCAGACCACTTTCGCGCCTCCAGCAATTCCGTCGCGGCTCGCCCCTGTCGTTCCGTTTGCTGACGTATATCCTGTTGTTCAGTTCCGTCTTCACGCTATTCGCATCCGGGCTGCAGATCTACAGTGATTTTCATAAGGATGTTTCCGCCATTGAGGAGCGTTTCCAGGTGGTGGAGAGCGGGTACCGTTCCAGCCTGTCACGAAGCCTCTGGGCCCTCGATCGAAACCTTCTGGATGTGCAGTTGGAGGGCATCCTCTCCCTGCCCGATATCATCCACCTGCGCCTGATGATCTACCCGGACTCGGAACTGGTCATGGGCGAACAGCCGGAGCGCAAAACCGCTACCCGGGAGCACAGCTTCGATATCTGGCATAACGACACCCTGGACACCGAACTGGGCAGGCTGACCGTGACCGCCTCGCTGGAACGTACCTATCGCGAACTGGAACAGAAGATATGGATCACCATTGCCACCCAGTTCGTAAAAACCTTCCTGACGTCCATCCTCATTGTCTGGATCTTCCAGGTGATGGTGACCAGGCACCTCAGTCATATGGCCCGTTATGCCCGCCGTTTCTCCCTGACCAACCTGGACCAGCCACTGACCCTGGAACGCGCGGATACCAGCCGCCACCGAAATGACGAGCTTGGTCAGGTCACCGACGCCTTCAACCAGATGCGCGAACGGCTGAAAGACGACCTTGAGCGGCGCAAGCAGGACGAGGAGGAAATACGGAAACTGTCCATGGCGGTGGAACAGAGCCCCTCCTCGGTGATGATCTGTGACCGCCAATGGAAGATCCAGTTCGTCAACCACAAGTTCAGCCAGCTTACCGGCTACCAGCCCACACAGGCTCTCGGCCAGCGCCCCGGCGACCTTGCCCTGGGCGCCCGTGCCGCCCGCGACAGTCAGCACCTGTGGCAGACCATCCGCATTCAGGTCCAGCGCGTGGGTGTCTGGCAGGGTGAAGTCAACAGCGTTCGCCGCAACGGCGAGCGGTACTGGGAACAGCTCATGGTCTCACCGATCAAGGATGAAAGCGGCCGCATCAGCCACTTCCTGGTCATCGGCGAAGACATCAGTATTCGCAAGCGCTACGAGCAACAACTGCTCCGGCAGGCAAACTACGACGTACTCACCGGCCTGCCCAACCGAATGCTGGCCCTTGACCGCCTGAAACTGGCCGTTGCCCAGGCACAACGGGAGAACGCCCTGGTCGGTGTCATGTTTCTGGACCTGGACAACTTCAAGCACATTAACGACACCATGGGTCATGATGCCGGCGACACCCTGCTGGTGGAGGCCTCACGACGGATTTCGTCCTGCCTGCGGGGCACCAGCACGGTAGCAAGGCTCGGTGGCGATGAGTTTCTGGTATTGCTGCCGGGCCTGAAGGACGAAAGTGGGGCCGAACAGGTCGCCGACCGCATACTGAAAGGCTTTGGCGCTCCTTTCCTGCTGAACGGCCAGGAAGTCTTCGTCACCACCAGTATCGGCATTGCCATTTACCCGTCGGACTCCGATAAAACCGGCACCCTGCTCCAGAATGCCGATGCCGCCATGTATGAGGCCAAGCACAAGGGCAAAAGTGCCTGGGAACGGTTTGCCCCGGAAATGGAAGAACTGTCCCATGAACGGCTTCAGATGGAGTCCCGCATGCGTCGGGCGCTGGAGCTGGAGGAGTTTGAATTGTGGTTCCAACCCATTATCAGTGCCGCGGATGGACAGGTCACAGGGGCCGAGGCCCTGCTGCGCTGGAACAGCCCCGTCATGGGGCTGGTCATGCCGGACCGGTTTATTCCTTTGGCGGAAGAAACCGGCATGATCATTCCCATTGGGCGCTGGGTACTCGAGCAGGCCTGCGCCGCCGCCAAACGTTGGGAGGAAGCCACGGGCAAGGCACTGAATATCGCGGTCAATGTATCGCCCAGGCAGTTCCGGGATCCTGAATTCGTGCATTCCACCCTGCAGATCCTGAGTGCTATCAATATGCCGGCCGAACGGCTGGAACTGGAGATCACCGAGCGCCTGCTACTGGACAACAGCATTGAGGCTGCAGCCATCCTCCAGGAACTGGATTCAGCCGGTATAAGACTGTCGGTTGACGATTTCGGGACCGGCTTCTCGGCGCTGAGCTATCTGAAGAGTTATCCGTTTGATGTGCTCAAGATCGACAAGTCCTTTGTGGCCGACGTGCTGGCCTCCAATGACAACTCGGCCCTGGTCAAGGCCATCATCAGCATGGCCCACAGCCTGAATCTGACGGTCGTGGCCGAGGGCGTCGAGGAAGAGGCCCAGGGCGACTTCCTGATCGCCAACGACTGCGACTTCGTCCAGGGCTACCACTACAGCCGCCCCGTTCCCGATGCCGATTTTCTGACCTGGCTCCGGGGACATTAGCGTTTGCCGGACCCGGGGCCTGTTCATGCCCCGCAGCCGCCGGTAAGCTTGTAAAGTCGCAACGCAACAACGAACCACAGCAAGGATTCCTTCAACCATGGATGATCAGATCCTGGTCGTGAACTGCGGAAGTTCTTCCGTGAAAATCGCCCTGTTCAACCGTTCGGGTGAGCCGCTGGTGTCGGCCCTGGCGGAAAAGCTGGGCCAGCAGGACGCCCGCCTGCTACCGGAAGGTGCGGAAGCGGTAGACCTGCCCCACAAAGCCGATCACCGCCAGTCCCTGGCCGCCGCCATCGAATGGCTGCAGGACAATGGGCACCTTGGTAACGCACCGCTGGCCATCGGTCACCGGGTAGTCCATGGCGGGGAAGCCTTTCACCAGGCCGCCCTTCTGGATGACGACGTGATCCGGGCCATCGAGGACTGCGCCAGCCTGGCGCCCCTGCACAACCCGGTGAACCTCGCCGGGATCGAGGCCACCTTGGAGCTTTTTCCCACGGTGCCCCAGGTTGCCGTATTCGATACCGCCTTCCATCAGACCCTGCCCCGCCATGCCTGGCTCTACCCGGTGCCAAAACGGTTTTACACCGACTGGGGTGTGCGGCGCTATGGCTTTCACGGCACCAGCCACCACTACATGGCAGAGGAAGCCGCGCGTCGCCTGGGCAAGCCGCTCAGCGAGACCTCGATCATTTCCGCCCACCTCGGGAATGGTTGCAGCATCACCGCCGTCCGTGACGGCAGGAGCGTAGACACCAGTATGGGTCTGACGCCCCTTGAGGGCCTGGTGATGGGTACCCGCAGTGGCGATGTGGACCCCGGACTGTTCGACTTTCTGGCCAGCAAAGGCATCAGCCCGGAACAGACCCATCGCATCCTCAACCGGGAAAGCGGTTTGCTGGGATTGTCCGGGACCACCAGCGATATGCGAAACCTGCTCACGTCCGCCCGGGATGGCGACAAGGACAGCGAGGATGCCTTTGAAGTCTTCTGTTTCCGGCTGGCACGGTATATCGGTGCCATGATGGTGTCCCTGGATCGCCTGGATGCCCTGGTGTTCACCGGTGGTATCGGAGAGAACAGCGCCGAGGTCCGTGCCCGTACCGCCGAACACCTCTCACTGCCTGGCTTCCGCATCGACCCGAGCAGCAACAATGACCACGGCGGCACCCGGAACGGCACGGTATCGGCAGCGGACAGCCGCTTCAAAATACTGGTTATCCCCACCCGGGAAGAGGCGATGATTGCCCGTGAAGCTGTCGCCCTGGCTACCGGAGAAGCCACCGCGAACCAATCAAAGAATCAATGAAGGAACCTGATACCCATGGCAAAGAGCCTGTTTATAGCCCCCACTGACCTCAATAGCGGCCTGACATCGGTCTGCCTGGGCCTGCTCCGGGCCCTGGACCGCGTCGGTGTGCGGGTTGGCTTCTACAAGCCGGTCAGCCAGCCGGCGAAGTCCTCCGGCGATCAGTCAGCGGACGACTTTTCCGTGCCCTTCGTGCGGGCCCGCTCGGATCTCGACCCGCCGACACCGATTGCCCTGAAAGACGCACAGAGCTTGCTCAACCGGGGCAAGTCCGACGAATTCATGGAAGACATGGTAGGGCGTTTCCAGACCGTAGCACGGGACGTGGACGTGGTCATTGTGGAGGGCCTGGTGCCGGACCGCAGCGAAGCCTATACCGCGCGCATGAATGTGGAGATGGCCCGCAACCTGGGTTCCGAGGTCATACTGGTGTGCAGCCCCGATGGTCGGGACTGTCGCGAGCTGGACGAATGGCTGGATTTCTCGGCGCGGTTGTTTGCCGACCCGGAAGATCCGGACGTTATCGGCGTGGTTCTCAACAAACTGGGCAAACCCGAGCAGACCGGCATGCTGCCGTCGTTCAATCGGCAGGAGCCGGTGACAACACCGGATTATGCCGGCGACTGCAAGATCTTCAACTCCGGCCGTCTGCGCCTGCTGGCGGCCATCCCCTGGCAACCCGAGCTGCTGGCACCACGCATGGCGGACATCGCCCGGGATCTCGGCGCCGACGTGCTGCACGAGGGGGATATGGATACCCGACGGGTGCAGAAAGTAACCGTGTGCGCCCGCACCATCCCCAACATGGTGGACACATTGCGCCCGGGCTCACTGATGGTGACCCCCGGCGACCGGGAGGATATCCTGCTGGCAACCGCGGTTGCGGCCCTCAATGGGGTACCACTGGCAGGCCTGCTACTTACCGGCGGCCTGATGCCGGACCAGCGCACCATCGACCTGTGTCGCCGTGGTCTGGCCACCGGGCTGCCCGTGCTGAAGACAGAAACCAACACCTACGAGACCGCCCACCAGCTGGCCAATCTGCCTGCTGCCGTGCCCGCCGATGACCCGGACCGTATCGAGAAAGTAATGGAAACGGTTGCCTCACGCCTTGATGCCGACTGGCTGCAGCAACATCTCAAGGTGGAACGCCTGCGCCGGCTGTCTCCCCCGGCCTTCCGTCATCAGCTGTCACAGCTTGCCCGCCAGGCCAACAAGCGCATTGTGTTGCCCGAGGGCAACGAGCCACGCACGGTACAGGCTGCCATTATCTGCACCCAGCGGGGGCTGGCCCACTGCATCCTGCTGGGTGAACGGGATGACATCGAGGCCGTGGCTGAATCCCAGGGCATGCCCCTGCCCGAAGATCTTGAGATCATCAACCCCGCCGAGGTCCGGCAGCGCTATATCGAGCCCATGGTGGAATTGCGCAAGCACAAGGGTCTGGCCCCGGATATGGCGGAAGCCATGCTGGAAGACAACGTGGTGCTGGGCACCATGATGGTATCGCAGAACGAGGCGGATGGTCTGGTGTCAGGCGCCGTCCATACCACCGCCAATACGGTTCGACCTGCCCTGCAGCTGATCAAGACGGCGGACAACGCCAAGGTGGTGTCGTCCATATTCTTCATGCTTCTGCCCGAGCAGGTGCTGGTCTACGGCGACTGCGCGATCAATCCCGACCCCGATGCCGAGCAATTGGCCGACATTGCCATCCAGAGCGCGGATTCGGCCAGGGCATTCGGCGTCGACCCGATGGTCGCCATGATCAGCTACAGCACCGGCAGTTCCGGCAGCGGTGCCGACGTGGACAAGGTGCGGGAGGCCACCCGCATTGCCCGGGAACGGCGCCCGGACCTGGTGATTGATGGTCCTCTGCAGTATGACGCCGCGGCCATTGCCGATGTGGGCAGGAGCAAGGCACCGGACAGCCCCGTGGCCGGCAAGGCAACGGTCTTCATCTTCCCCGACCTGAACACCGGCAACACCACCTACAAGGCGGTGCAACGCAGTGCCAATGTAGTCAGTATCGGCCCCATGCTGCAGGGCCTGAGAAAACCCGTCAACGACCTTTCCCGGGGCGCACTGGTGGACGATATCGTGTTCACCATTGCCCTCACGGCGGTCCAGGCATCACAGGCCGAGGCGGCTGGGAGCGAGCAAACGTAGGCCTCGGACCATACCGCCATCAAAAAAGGCAAGGCACCTGTCGGGGCCTTGCCTTTCTCCATCCAACCGACTCTTGCTGAATAACGGGTCAGCCTTTCTTCTTGCTCTTCATCCGCGGCTTCTTGATCTGACGGCCCTGCTTGAGATCATTGTCCTTTTTCACCTTCTGACGCGGCGTCAGCCGATTGACCTTGTTGGCGTAGGGATTCTCACCAGAGATAAACTCGAAGCGAATGGGAGAACCGTTCACCTTGAGGACCTTGCGGAAGGTGTTTTCCAGATAGCGCTTGTACGCCCCGGGCAACGACGCGGTCTGATTACCGTGCACCACGATGACCGGCGGGTTGGAGCCACCCTGATGGGCATACCTGAGCTTGATACGCCGACCGTGCACCATCGGCGGCTGATGCTGGACGACCGCGTCCTGCAGGATTTCCGTCAGGCGGTTGGTGGGCCATTTGGCCATGGCTGAGTCGTAGCAATCCTGAATGGAGTCGTAAAGCAACCCCACCCCTGAACCGTGCAGCGCCGAGATGTAATGCTTGTCGGCATAGTCCAGGAAGTCGAGGCGACGACGTACCTGCTCCTTCACCTTGCTACGCTCCTCCGGGTCCATGCCGTCCCACTTGTTGACGGCTATCACCAGCGACCGCCCGGCATCCAACACAAAACCGATCAGGTGCAGATCCTGGTCCACCAGACCGTCCCGGGCATCAATCACCAGGATGACCACGTGGGCATCCTCAATCGCCTTCAGCGTCTTGATGATGGAGAACTTCTCCACCACTTCGCGCACATTCTTGCGGCGGCGCACCCCGGCAGTATCAATCAGGGTATATTCATGGCCCTGACGCTCATAAGGAATATACACACTGTCACGGGTAGTACCGGGCATGTCGTACACCACTACCCGGTCTTCCCCGAGCATACGATTCACCAGGGTAGACTTGCCCACATTGGGCCGCCCGACCACGCCGATGCGAATGCCAGGGTACTTGTCGGCGGTGTCCTCGCCCTCTTCCTCCAGTTCACCCAGCAGGAGCTCGAGCATGGAACGAATGCCGCGGTTGTGGGCAGCGGCAATCTGGTAAACGGACTCAAAGCCCAGGGCATAGAAGTCGGCTGCTGCCACATCCGGGTCCTGGCCATCCGTCTTGTTGACCACCAGATGGGCCTTTTTGCCGGTGCGACGCAGATGGTCGGCGATCATTTCGTCACCGGCGGTCAGGCCAGCGCGACCGTCCACCAGGAACAGGACGATATCCGCCTCTTCCACCGCCTGCATCGACTGGCGCGCCATTTCCGCGTCCAGCCCGGCCTCATCCCCGGTGAGACCGCCGGTATCGATGACAATGAACCGGCGACCCTCGTAGTTGCCATCGCCGTACTTACGATCTCGGGTCAGGCCCGGAAAATCCGCCACCAGCGCATCGCGTGATCGGGTCATCTGATTGAACAGGGTGGACTTGCCCACGTTGGGGCGGCCCACCAGAGCGATTACCGGTGTCATCAATATCTGCCTGAAATGAACGTCAGGACCGGGCTATTCCCGATCCTCAAGGGTGAATACCGCCAGGCGACCGCCATTGCCATAGACAATCAGTCGGTTCTCCCAGCGAAGCATGGGTGCGCGAATCCCTTCATCATCAAACTCGAGCTGCCCCTGTAACTGGCCGTTATCCTGGGACAGGATGTGGAGGTAGCCTTCAAAGTCCCCCACCACCAGCTGATCGCCAATGGTTGCGGGCGCAGACAGGCGGCGCCAGGACAGGGCATCCTGAACCCACACCTCTTCGAGACTGCTCGCATCGAGGCCTACAACGTCCCCGTTGTCCCTGACAATGAAGATCTTGTTGGGAGCCAGAGCCGGGCTATGGAACGTGGAAGTCGCCCTGCTCCAGATTTCCTCGCCATTGCGAATATCCACCAGCGCCAGCTTGCCCTGATAACCCGCCACCAGGGCGGCGCCCTCGACGACTACCGGTTGTGCGGTGACATCCACCAGGCGTTCCAGCTCGGTACGGCCGGCGGGCTCACCCACCGTGTACTGCCATACCGGCTGACCGTTGGCCGTGGAAAGGGCCACCATCCGGCCATTGGCCAGCGTTACCAGTGCCAGCTCACGCCCCACTACCGGGGCCCCGGTGGCCCGTATGGAGAGGGCGGGCGCGGGCGCATCATACTGCCACAAGCGTTCGCCACTGCCTGCGTCAGCCGCGACTACCTTGCCATCGATGGTCTGGGTCAACACCAGGTTGCCGTTGGACTGGGGAGCGGCCAGTACCTCGTTGGGCATACGCAGGCGCCAGACTTCGTCACCGCTGTCGCGGTCAAGGGCAAGCAATTCCGCATTACCGGTAACCAGATACAGGTGGCGGCTATCACCACCAACGCCGGCCATGATGGTCTCGTCCAGTTCATTGCGCCAGCGTACATCGCCGGTGGCCGGCCCTACCGCAAGCAACTCGCCATCCGCCGACACCGCATACAGGCTGCCGCCAATAATGGCAGGTTCAAGTTGCAGGTACTGGCCATCGTGCCCGTCACCCACGGTCAGAGACCATTGCGACTTCAGAGACACTGTCGACACAACCTCGGGAACCGGGTCCGGTTCCTCGTAGTTTTCCGTGGAACTGCAACCCACCAGCAGCGCTCCCGTCAGACCAAGAGCCACCAGCGGTTTCAACACAGACGTCAGCGGGGCCATCGACATCAGGCATCACCCCCGACGCCCAGGTTGTCCAGCTTGCGCTGCAGCAGACCGACATTACCCATGCCACCGGCATCGCGGGCCCGGAGGTAGGCATCTTCGGCGGCCTCGGTATCACCGCTGGCAATCAGTATATCGCCTTCAAGTTCCGCCAGAATGCTTTCAAATGCACCCATGTTATCCGCACCGCGTACCGTCTCCAGAGCCTCGTCATACTGACCCGCCCCGTACTGGGCACGAGCCAGGCGGGTACGCACTACCAGGGACAGGGCATCACTGGATCCGGACTGCTCCAGCGCCCATTGCAGGGTCTCGGCGGCTGCGGCGGCGTCACCATCGCCCATCATTTGCTGGTTGGCCAGAATCAGCATGGCATAGACCGCGTAGGTAGTGTCGCCATGCTCCTCGCGAACCTGGTTCGCCAGATAGGTTACGGATTCCCGGTCTTCCTCACTGGAGGCCTGCTGGGCCTGTTGCATCAACTGGCCAAAGTCGGCCGCGGCCTGCGCCTGCTTGGTAGCCTGATGGTTCTGCCAGGCCTGCCAGCCAAATACCAGGGCCAGGGCCAGGCCGATGCCAATCAGCAGCGAGCTGCCGTTTTTCTTCCACCACTGCTTGATGGCTTCAATCTGTTCTTCTTCAGTCCGCATTTCGGCCATGTTGACTCCTGTGAGTGTCCTTTCCTGTTGTACTTGTGATTAATGGGTTGGTTGCGCGCCAGGCTCAGACGATGCCGAAATGGCTCGCCAGGTGGCCGCCGGCCTGATCCCGGGAAACCTGCTCCTGTTCTCGGTCTTCGCGCAGGTACTTGAGCCCGACAGTACCCTCGTTGACCTCGTTCTCGCCAATAATAACCGCCACCCGGGCGCCACTGCGGTCGGCCTTCTTCATCTGGCTCTTGAAACTGCCGCCGCCACAATGGGTAACCACGGTGCGCCCGGGCAGTGCCGAGCGTAGTACCTCGCTGACCCGGAACGCCTCAATGGCCGCCTTTTCTCCCATGGCGGTAACATAGACATCGGCGTCAGCATTGACCTCTTCAGGCACCAGCTCAAGGGTTTCCAGCAACAGGATCAGCCGCTCCATACCCATGGCAAAGCCCACCGCTGCCGTCGGCCGCCCTCCAAGCTGCTCCACCAGGCCGTCATAACGACCACCGGCGCAGATGGTGCCCTGGGCACCAAGGCTGTCAGTCACCCACTCGAATACGGTCTTGCCGTAATAGTCAAGGCCCCGCACCAGGCGCTGATTCACCGTGTAGGGCACGCCGGCAGCATCCAGCATGGTGGTGAGCTGCTCAAAGTGCTCGCGTGATTCGTCGTCCAGGAAATCATCCAGTGCCGGAGCATTCTCGAGAATCCTCTGGGTTTCGGTGTTCTTGGAATCGAGAATGCGCAGCGGGTTGGTCAGCAGCCGGCGCTGGCTGTCCGGATCCAGGTCGGCACGGTAATCCCCAAGATACTCCACCAGAGCCTGACGATACTCCGCCCGGGCTTCAGACGTACCGATGCTGTTGATTTCCAGACGGGCATACTCTGCCAGGCCCAGAGACTGCCACAGGCGGGCGGTGAGAATCAGCAGCTCCGCGTCAATGTCCGGGCCGTCCATGCCGAAACATTCCACACCTACCTGGTGGAACTGGCGGTAACGCCCTTTCTGTGGGCGTTCATGGCGAAACATGGGGCCGGTGTACCAGAGGCGACGGCTCTGGTTGAACAGCAGACCATGCTCTTCCGCGGCGCGCACACAGCCGGCGGTACCTTCAGGCCGCAGGGTCAGGCTGTCTCCATTGCGATCGTCGAAGGTGTACATTTCCTTTTCGACGATGTCGGTGACTTCACCGATGGAGCGCCGGAACAGCTCAGTGTGCTCCACCACCGGCAAACGAATCTCCTGGTACCCGTAAGCCCCCAGTACATCCCTTACCCTGGATTCGAGAAACTGCCATACCGGGGTCTGTTCTGGCAGGATGTCGTTCATCCCGCGGATTGCCTGAATCTTAGCCAAAGTAAAACCTTTTTCGTGTTGGTAGCGCCGGCCGGGGCCTGTTAATCACCGGATTTCGCAATAATCGACTCTTCCTGCTCTCTGCGACGGGCGGCTTCTTCCCGGATCAGCCGCTCCAGGTCGTCCGTCAGGGTCGCATTGTCCAGTTTCTGGTTGGGTTTGCCAGCGGCATAGAACAGGTTTTTCGGCGAACCGCCGGTCAGACCCAGATCCGCCACCTTGGCTTCACCCGGACCATTGACGATACAGCCGATGATGGCCACGTCCAGGGGCACGTTGACGTCCTCCAGCCGGGCTTCGAGGTCGTTCATGGTCTGGATAACATCGAAGTTCTGGCGGGAGCAGCTGGGACAGGCGACAAAGTTGATACCACGGCTACGCAGCCGCAGGCTCTTGAGAATATCGAAGCCTACCTTGATTTCCTCGACCGGGTCTGCCGCGAGGGACACGCGGATGGTGTCGCCGATTCCGTCCATCAGCAACATGCCGAGGCCAACGGAGGATTTGACGGTACCAGAGCGTAAACCGCCGGCCTCGGTGATACCAAGGTGCAGGGGCTGCTCGATCTGGCTGGCAATCTTGCGATAGGCGTCCACGGTCATGAACACTTCCGAGGCCTTCAGGCTGACCTTGAAGTCCTGAAAATCATGGCGGTCAAGAATATCGACATTGCGCATGGCAGACTCCACCAGGGCGTCCGCCGTGGGTTCGCCATACTTGCGCTGCAGGTCTTTGCCAAGGGAGCCGGCGTTGACACCGATGCGTATGGGAATGCCCCGGTCCCGGGCCGCTGAGATAACCGCACTGATCCGGTCTTCCCGACCGATATTGCCCGGGTTGATGCGCAGGCAGTCCACACCCAGCTCCGCCACCCGCAGGGCGATCTTGTAATCAAAATGGATATCCGCCACCAGTGGCAGGGAGACCCGTTTACGGATCTTGCCGAAGGCCTCCGCCGCCTCCATGCTGGGTACCGAAACCCGCACGATATCGGCACCGGCCTGCTCAAGGGCGCTGATCTGTGCCACGGTGGCATCCACGTCGCAGGTTTCCGTGTTGGTCATGCTCTGCACCGCAATGGGCGCATCACCACCCACCGGTACATTACCCACCATGATCTGCCGTGACTTACGTCTTTTAATGGGAGATTCGAGCTTCATAAACGGTCAAACCGATGTGAAAGAATGAAAGAGTCGCTGAACTGAAGGATACTCTGTTGCGAGTTCACCTGTATGACAATCAGTCCGACAGGTTCAGCACCAGCCGGTCATTTCGGGCGCGACGGTCGGCCAGGTTGACCGGCTCACCGCTATAACTCAGCGCTGACACCGCACTGACGGCACCCAACACCACTCTTAACGGGCCATTACCGGTGACGTCAAGGGTCTCACCGGACCGGCGCAGTTCTGCAACCAGAGTGCGGCCGGTGCTGTCCTGAACTTCAACCCAGCAGTCCCCCGAAAACTCCACCACCAGGCGCCCCTGATTATCCGCCGGCACAACCGTGTCCGGTTCGGGCGGCGGGCTACTTTCAGCAGGAGGCTCTGCCCGTGTGTCTGCCACGGAGTCCGGCTCAGGGACGGGCTGAAGTGACGTCTGTGGCGAAGGGTCTGCTGTTCCCACGAGCGGAGCGGTATCAGTCTCTGCGGGTTCCGCAGCGCCAGGCGATGCGTCCCCGACCTCATCCGGGATGGCGGACTCCTGGTCTACGCCCTCATCCTCTGTCGGCTCTGACGCCGCTAACGGCGCTTCGACCAGTGTATCGTCGTCAGATACGCTACCGCCATTATCCGTCGGTTCAGCGGGTACCAGGGCTTCTGTCCCGTCTGACTCGTCGGTTACCGGATCGTCGGTGGCGCTTCCGGCCGGTGGCTCCTGGGTCGCCAGGTACAGGGCTCCAACGTAGAACAGCACGGCAAGAGCCAGCAGCACGCTAACAATCTTCGCAATCTGGCGTTTACGACGCTTACGGCGCTCAATGGTAACCAGCGGGCTGGCTTCCACCCGCGCCTGCCGCTCCTCCCGCATCGGCTCCAGCTCCTTGTCGAGCTGGCGCACCACGCTGTCGGGGTCGATACCCACATGGGTTGCGTAAGCCCGGACATACCCCTTGAGGAACAACTCACTGTCGATCCGACGGTAGTCTCCACTTTCGATGGCGCTGATGATTGCGGGTCTGAGATGCTGTTTTGCGGCCACTTCGGCCACGGACAACCCGACGGTCTCGCGGGCTTGCCGGAGTCGCTCACCCACCGTTGGCTGGCTGGTGTCCTGGCTGGCGTTATCCGTTGTCATCGGCCAATATTACCTTGTATTTTCTGTATTCTTCCGAGTCCGGAAAGCGGTTGCGCAGCAACAGCGCGAGGCTTGATTCCTGGTCATAGTTGCGCAGATGCCGCGCAATACGGATGCCCACCAGCAGACTCTCCGGCGTGTGTTCAAGCCGCGGGCTGCGCTGCATCATCGACAGCAGCCGGTCATAGTAACGAGCCGCCGCAGTGTAATCACCGGTAGCCACAAGTGAGCGGGACAGAGCGAGCAGCCAGCGGGGGTCGCCTCTGCCCAGCTCCAGTGCCCGGCGATAGGCATTCACCGCCCCGTCCATGTCGTCCATTTTTTCACTGGCGCGACCGAGGTTATAGAATACCGACGCCCGGTCGTAATAACGGGTATCTCGACTCGCCTGACGAAACTGCTCCCGGGCCTCCTCATAACGCCCGTCGCCATACAGGAAAGCACCGTAAAACACCCGACCACGGGTGTAGCCGGAATCATTCCGCAGGGCCTTGCGATAGGATTCCTCAGCCAGTTCCGGGTCTCCTTCCGTCTGGTAAAGCAACCCCTGGGTGGCCAGGGCTGCGGCATTGCTGGGCTGAAGCTCCAGCGCCCGCTCCAGATGCATGCGAGAACGGTCGTAGTTACCCTGGGAAAGGTAAGCGGTTGCAAGTTGCACGTAGTTGGCGACAGCCCGGTCCTCATCCTCCTCGCGGGCAAAGCGGCTATCGGTAACGGTCACGCAACCGGCAAACAGGCTTGCAAGAAGCAACATGCACACAGACAGGGAGAGCCGGATCCGGCCTGACAACTCTGGTGACAATACTGGACGCATGGTGTTTTCCTGAAGCCTCGACAAATGTTAGGGAGTCATCTGCTGAACCGGAATATAACGCTGGCTACGTTTTGTCCGGTCCTCCACGCGACCAACAAGCTGGCCGCAGGCAGCGTCGATATCATCGCCTCTTGTGGTACGAATCGTTGTGATGTAACCCGCTTCATTGAGAATTTTCTGGAAACGCCGGGTCGCATTCATGCTCGGCCGGCGGAAATCGCTCTCCGGAAACGGGTTAAAAGGAATCAGGTTGATCTTGCACGGCAAACCGCGCAACACAACGGCCAGCTCATGGGCATGCTCTGGCTGGTCATTCATGTTCTCTATCACCGTGTATTCGATGGTGGCCTTGCGCTTGTCGGGCAGACCACTCAGATAACGGCGGGTGGCGGCCAGCAGATCGGCAATAGGATACTTCTTGTTGAGCGGCACCAGTTGATTGCGCAGCTCGTCATTGGGCGCGTGCAGGGATATGGCGAGGGACACGTCACTGACCTCTCCCAGACGGTCCAGAGCGGGAATAACACCCGACGTACTCACTGTCACCCGACGCTTGGAAATACCATAGGCCAGGTCTTCCATCATCAGGTTCATGGCATCCACCACGTTGTCGAAGTTGAGCAGGGGTTCGCCCATACCCATCATGACCACGTTGGTTATCGGCCGGTCACCATTGGGTTCGAACGGCATGAACGCCTTGCGGGCCACCCATACCTGACCAATGATTTCCGCCGCAGTGAGGTTGCGATTGAAGCCGCGCTTGCCAGTGGAACAGAAGGTGCAGTCGAGACTGCAGCCAATCTGGGAGGAGACACACAACGTGCCCCGCTCGCCGTCCGGTATCAGCACGGTTTCGACACTGTTGCCGGAATCCATGCGCATGACCCATTTGCGGGTACCATCTTTGGACGTTTCGTCGTAGACCACCTCCGGGCCACGAACTTCCGCCACCAGCTTGAGCTTTTCCCGCAGGGCCTTGCTCATGTTGGTCATCTGATCGAAATCGTCCGCACCGCGCTGGTGAATCCACTGCAACACCTGGGTCGCACGGAAGCGTTTCTCCCCCATGGACTCGAAGAACGCCTCAAGCTTTGACTTGGGCATCCCCAACAGGTTGGTTTTTTCTACAGCAGCAGTCATGGTCAGTCTCGATCAGATAACAGGCGGGGCGACCGTAGCCGCCCCGGACAGCTTCAGCCGCGGGGGCAGATTTCACTGTCGTTGAAGAAATAGGCAATCTCGCGCTCGGCAGAGGCCGCAGAGTCAGAACCGTGAACCGCATTGGCATCGATGGACTCGGCGAAATCCGCACGGATAGTGCCGGCTTCGGCTTCTTTCGGGTTGGTGGCACCCATCAGATCACGGTTCTTGGCAATGGCGCCCTCGCCTTCCAGTACCTGAACCACAACCGGACCAGAGGTCATGAAAGCAACCAGATCGGGGAAGAACGGGCGTTCCTTGTGCTCCGCGTAGAAACCTTCCGCCTGCTCCTGGGACAGATGCATCATCTTGGCGGCGACGATTTTCAGGCCGGCTTTCTCGAAGCGGGTGTAGATCTCGCCGATAACGTTCTTGGCGACGGCATCAGGCTTCACGATAGAGAGCGTACGCTCGTTGGACATAATTATTTGCTCCAGTTGGGTTTCAGGTCAGAATTCCGGCCTGAGATTATACGCAGTAAGGGGCCGGCTGCCTACCGACAGCGGCCCCCCGGATAATTCTTCTCGTGGCCGGGTCAGGCGGAGGCGCGACGGCGTTCCCGCAACCGGCTGACCACGGTGTTGATCTGCTCTACCGCGTGGTCGACTTCTTCCGCCGTGGTGAAACGCCCCAGCGAGAAGCGAAGGCCGGCATGGGCCTGTGCATCACTGAGACCGATGGCCGTCAGTACATAGGATGGTTCCATGGTGGCCGACGCGCAGGCTGACCCGGAGGAAACCGCCAGGTCCCGCAACCCCAACATCAGGGATTCGGCCTCCACACCCTCGAAGCCAAGATTGAGGATACCGGGCACACGCTGGTCCGGATGGCCATGCAAACGGACCCCCGACAGGGTTCCGATACCCTCCAGAAAGCGGTCACGCAGGGCTTCGAGCTTCGCCGCTTCCTCGTCAAGCACAGCCGCGGCCAGCTCGAAAGCCCTGCCCATTCCGGCAATCTGGTGGGTAGGCAAGGTACCGGAACGCATGCCCCGCTCGTGCCCGCCACCATGGATCTGGGCATCAATGCGCACATCCGGCGAGCGGCGCACGAACAGCGCCCCCATACCCTTGGGCCCATAGACCTTGTGCGCGGACAGCGCCACCAGGTCAGCCTTGAGCGCCCCCACGTCAACCCGCATCTTGCCGGCGGCCTGGGCGGCATCCACATGAAACAGGATGCCTCTGGAGCGCAGCAGATCGCCGACCGGACCGAGGTCGCTGATTGTCCCCAGCTCATTATTGACCAGCATCAGGCTGACCAGCAGGGTTTCCGGCCGCAGGGCCGCTTCCACCTGAGTTGCGGAAATGGCGCCGGAGTCATCCGGGGACAGGCGAGTGACATCACAGCCCTGGCTTTCCAGCCAGGTACAGGTATCCAGTACCGCCTTGTGCTCAATGGCGGAGGTAATGATATGCGGGCGCATCCCTTCCTTGCGGTTGGCCGATACGGCGCCCTTGATCGCAAGGTTATCGGACTCGGTCGCGCCCGATGTCCAGACGATTTCCCGGGGGTCGGCCCCGATCAGCTGGGCCACCTGGCGACGGGCATTCTCGACCGCCGCTTCCGCCTGCCAGCCAAAGCCGTGGGAGCGGCTGGCAGGATTGCCGAACACCCCATCAATAGTGAGATAGCCAGCCATGGTGTCAGCAACGGCAGGATCCACAGGCGTGGTCGCTGCGTAATCAAGGTAAATGGGTGTCTTCATGGTCCTGTATGCGTCAGGCGGGCGCCCGGCTGTCCAGGCGCTCGGTGTTGATGGTATCGGTCGCTTTGTCGGGCGACGGCTTGCCGTCCTGGCGATTGGCGACAGCCTGGATCTCACGCTTGTTCATGAGGTCCGCAAGACTGATCCGGCTGAGGAACTGATGGATCTGATCGCTCAGATCAGACCAGAGATGGTGGGTCAGACACATCTCGCCATTCTGGCAATCACCTTTGTGACTACAGCGGGTGGTATCAAGGGATTCATTGACAGCATCCACCACATCGGCGATGAACACCTGGTCACTTGTCCTGCTCAGGCGATAGCCGCCACCGGGGCCCCGTACACTGGCCACAAGCTTCTCACGACGAAGACGGGCGAACAATTGCTCGAGATAGGACAGCGAAATGCCCTGACGCCGGGAAATATCCGCCAGACTGACCGGCCCTTCGTCACCATGGAGGGCGAGATCGAGCATAGCGGTTACGGCGTACCGGCCCTTGGTTGTCAGTCGCATATCGGCTGCCCTGGCTAAGAGTTACAGCTCCAGAGTATGAATTGACCTACTGTTTTGGTCAAGTATTCAACCCCGGCCATGATGTCAGCGGCTTTCCGCAGCCTTATCAGAATCATCCCGCACACAGTCAAACTCCTCCGCATCCAGCGGCGGCAACTCACCGTTGTCGACGTAGTCCTGATTAACCTTGCGAATAGCGGTGCACATTTTCTCGATGCGCTCGTCCACGGCATGCATGTGATCCAGCAGGCTGCGCATGGCCCGCGCAACCGGATCGGGCATTTCCTCGGTCACGCCATAGGCATCAAAGCCCATGCGTTCTTCCATCTCCTTGCGCCGGCCCTCACTGGCGTTGCTCTTGACCACGACCCGACCGGGAATACCGACCACGGTGGCCCCGGCAGGCACTTCCTTGGTGACCACCGAGTTGGAGCCGATCTTGGCACCCTCGCCCACCTCAAACGGACCCAGAATCTTCGCACCTGCACCCACCACAACACCATTGCCAATGGTAGGGTGACGCTTGCCCTTGTTCCAACTGGTCCCACCCAGGGTTACCCCCTGGTAGAGAGTGACGTCGTCTCCGATAATCGTGGTCTCGCCGATAACCACCCCCATGCCGTGATCGATAAAGAAGCGGCGACCGATTGTCGCGCCCGGGTGAATCTCGATACCGGTCAGCCAGCGGGAGAATGTGGAAATACTGCGCGCCAGCCACTTGAGCCCCGCATTCCACACCCGATGCGCCAGCCGATGGAGCAACAGCGCATGCAAACCCGGGTAGTTGGTCAGAACCTCGAAGGTATTCCTGGCAGCCGGGTCCCGGTGGAACACACTACCGATGTCCTCTTTGATTCGCTCAAACATCTGTCTGGTCCTGTTTTTTTGAGCTGACGCCCGCCGAAGGATCGGAGGCCGATTTCTGTACTGCCGTAAGGATACCCCGAAGGATATTGACTTCCATCTGGTCCGGCCTAGCCCGCTGGTAAAGGCGTCTGAGCCGCGTCATTAACTGACGGGGGTTGTCCCTGCGATGAAAATCGATCCCGGCCAGCGTATCTTCCAGGTGACTGAAGAACCCCTCCAGTTCCGATACGGTTGCCGGTGGCACATCCCAACCCGGATCCTCAGGCGAATTAATAGCCTTGAGTTGCGGATTGCTGTCGCTGTTTTCAAGCCCCCG
Source organism: Marinobacter lacisalsi (assembly GCF_042651045.1). Classification (NCBI taxonomy): domain Bacteria; kingdom Pseudomonadati; phylum Pseudomonadota; class Gammaproteobacteria; order Pseudomonadales; family Marinobacteraceae; genus Marinobacter; species Marinobacter lacisalsi. The sequence goes on along the minus strand of NZ_JBHSDI010000011.1, from coordinate 42,279 downwards.
CAGGTATTCCATGCGGATCTCGTAACACATCACCTGCACCGCCATGGCCACGTTGAGAGAACTGTAGTCAGGGTTCGTGGGAATGTGTATATGAACGTGGCAGCGCTGCAACTCCTCGTTGCTCAGGCCATTGTTCTCACGGCCGAACACCACCGCCACTTCCCCCTTGCCATGATAGTCGCCCACCTGACGGGCGGCATCGGTGGGCGACATCACCGGCCAGGGAACCTTGCGGCCACGGGCACTGGTGCCCATGACCAGAACGCAGTCCTCGATGGCCTCGTCCAGGCTCGATACCACCCGGGCACGATCAAGAACATCCGAGGCACCGGCGGCGCGGGCGTAGGACGTCTCATCAGGAAATGCCCTCGGATTGACCAGACACAGATTGCCCAGGCCCATATTCTTCATCGCACGGGCCACGGCCCCGATGTTTCCGGAATGCGAGGTTTCCATCATCACCACCCGGACATAGTCCCGGGCCGGCAGATCGAAGGTACTGGGAAGAGCAGGCTTGTGCATGGCAGTGTAAATCCGGCAACTGTATAAACGAAATGGCGGCATATGTTACCAGAGTGGACCCCCGTTTGGGGTCCGGTTTTTTCCGACAGCCCCCTTCCGCAACTACCGCGAAGCCCTCTATGGAGGTCTTTACGGAGTGGAAAAACGTTTAAGGCACACCGGCGATTTGCTATCATCGCGCCTTTGATCACTCCAGATACTGAAGAGTCCGATGCAACCAGCCATAAAGATGGCCCTGCGCGTCGCGCGCCAGGGTGCCGATTACCTGAAAGCCCATTTTGAACGCCAGGATATCGCCGGCAACGAGCCCGGTGAGCGGCAACGCCAGTTGGACCGGGTGACCGGCAAGATCTACGAGAATTTCGCCGAGCAACTGCAGAAGGCCTATAAGGACCACTACATTGCCCCGGCCGACAATGGCAGTGCCGACGGCCACAGCCTGAGCTGGCATATCTTCCCGGTACTGGGTGCCGACAACCTGATGCGGGGCATCCCCGAGTTTGTGGTGGCTCTGGTCCAGAAAAAGGATGGCCGCACGGAGAACCTGCTGCTGATCAACCCGGTTACCGGCGAGGAATACTCCGCCAGCCGTGGCCGTGGCGCCGCCCTGAACAGCCGTCGCATGCGCGCCAGCGAGATCAAGCACCTTAGCGAAGCCGTGGTGGCATCCAACCTGCTCGATCAGGCCCGGGGCGCTGAAGACCCGCTCATCTGGGGTGAACTTTCAGCCCAGGTTGCCAGCCAGGCGGAACAGTTCCGCAGCACCGGCTGCAGCGTGCTGGACATCGCCCGGGTGGCGGCCGGCCACATGGACGCCGTGGTGCTGTTCCGCCCCACACCGGAAGACCGTGACATCGGCCTCGCCCTGGCCAATGAGTCCGGCGTACTCAGCAGCGACTTCTCCGGCAACCCTGCCAGCGCTGACTCACGCCAGCTGGCCATTGCCAACCCGAAGCTGATGCGGGAAGTACTGCGCACCCTGCACCCCTTCCAGGCTCGCCTTCCCCGCTAGTTACAAGCGGTCATGACTCTGCCCGGGGCGTGTCGGGCCGATAAAAAAAGCCGGGCTGGTATTTCCAGGCCCGGCTTTTTTACGTCGCGGCTACGACCATTACATCCGATTGAGCCACTCGGGCGGCTCTTCTTCCTCCGGTTGTTCACCGGCCACACCTTCCTTGGGCGGCACCACCATGTCGGAACGGGTAACCCCGAGAACCACCAACAGGTTTGCGGAGACGTAGATGGAGGAGTAGGTACCAACGATCACACCAATAGCCAGGGTGATGGCAAAGTTATTGATCGCTTCACCGCCCAGGAAATACAGGGCCATCAACACCAGCAAGGTGGTCAGGGAGGTGTTGATGGTCCGGTTGATGGTCTCATGGATCGAGTGATTGACGGTCTCCTCGGCATCATCAATGCGCAGCTTGCGGAAGTTCTCGCGGATACGGTCCATGATGACGATGGTGTCGTTCAGGGAGTAACCGATCACCGCCAGCAGCGCCGCAAGCACCGTCAGGTCAAACGTCCACTGGAACAGGGCGAACAGGCCCAGCACGATGATGACGTCGTGGGCCAGCGGAATGACCGAGGCGATGCCGAACTTGAACTGGAAGCGCATGCCCACGTAGATCAGCACCACCGCCAGGGCCAGCAACATGCCCAGGCCGCTGTTTTCCTTCAGCTCGTCACCTACCTGTGAGCCCACAAACTCGGAACTGACCAGACTGACCTCACCGTCGGCCCGCGCCTGGATATCCTCCAGTATCTGCTGGCCCAGCTCGTCGTCACCGGCTTCCTGCATGCGGATCAGCACCAGGGTGTCGGAACCGAAGTTCTGCACCACATAGTCCGTGTAACCGGCGTCGGACAACGCTGAACGCACATCGTCCAGTTCAGGAGCCTCGGCATACTGCAGCTCCACCGAGGTGCCGCCGGTGAAATCCAGGCCCAGATTGAGGCCGCGCACACCCAGCAGCACTGCTGATGCCAGCACCAGGAGAATGGACACTGTCGCAAAAATCTTGCGCAGCCCCATGAAATCAAATCGTTTGGCAGAGGAATCAGACATGGGCCAGTTTGCCTCCAATCGAGAGCTTTTCGACCTTCCGGCCTCCATAGAGTGCGTTGACCATGGCCCGGCTTACCACCAGCGCGGTAAACAGCGACGTCACGATACCGATACTGAGCGTAACCGCAAAGCCCTTGACCGGACCGGAACCCATGGCAAACAGGATAATGGCCACCAGGAAGGTGGTGATGTTGGCATCCACAATGGACACGAACGCCCGGGAGTAACCGGCATTGATGGCCAGCTGGGGCGCCACACCTTCCCGCAACTCCTCACGAATGCGCTCGAAGATCAGCACGTTCGCGTCCACTGCCATACCCACGGTCAGTACGATACCAGCGATACCGGGCAACGTGAGCGTGGCGGAAATAATGGACATGCAGGCCAGCAACAACATCAGGTTCAGAGTCAGGGCCACGTTCGCAATCAGACCAAACGCCCGATAGAAAACGGCCATAAACAACAGCACCAGAATGAAACCGACCACGACAGACATAAACCCGGCATCAATGTTCTGCTGCCCCAGGCTCGGCCCGATGGTGCGCTCCTGCACGAAGTACATGGGAGCAGCCAGCGCACCCGCACGCAGCAACAGGGCCAGCTCGGACGCCTCGTGAATGGAATCAAGGCCGGTGATGCGGAAGCTGGAACCCAGTGTCGACTGGATGGTCGCCAGCGAAATGATACTGCGTTCTTCGACCCGCTCTTCACGGGTTACCATTTCTCCGTCCACCATCTCCTGCTCGGTTTCCGTCCGGAACTCGATGAACAGTACCGCCATGCTGCGCTGTACCGCATTGCGGGTGGTGCGGGTCATCATGTCGCCACCGACCCCGTCCAGGGTAATGTTGACCTGGGGCATGCCGTTTTCATCGAACCCCTGGCTGGCGTTGGCCACGTTTTCACCGGTCACGATGATATCCCTTTCCAGACGAGCGGTACGGCCCGGCTCATCCCGGAAGGGGTAGGTTTCAGTGGCTGACGCCGGCGCGTCCTGACGGGCAGCCAGACGGAATTCCAGGTTAGCGGTGGCACCCAGTACCCGTTTGGCCTGGGCGGTATCCTGGACACCAGGCAGTTCCACGATAATGCGATCCGAGCCCTGGCGCTGCACGAGCGGTTCTGCCACGCCCAGCTCATTAACCCGGTTACGGATGGTGGTCAGGTTCTGCTCTATGGCGTAGTCCTGGATCTGCTGGACCTCCTGCTCCGACAGGCTGAGTTCGAGCAGGTAATCGTCTCCTTCCGTCCGTTCATTCAGCAGAAACTCATTGTAGTTGTCGCGAACCAGGTCGAAGGCTTCGTCACGGTCCTGTTCATTGCGGAAAGAGAGCTGGATCTGGTTATCGTCAGACACGTCGCCACCGCGATAGCGGATACGCTCATCACGCAATTCGCTCTTGATCTGGCTGGCTGTGGCTTCCAGTCGCTGGGTAACGGCGGTTTCCATATCCACCTCCAGCAGGAAGTGGACACCACCGCGCAGATCCAGGCCCAGTTTCATGGGACCGGCGCCCACAGCCTTGAGCCAGTCAGGTGTGGACTCTGCCATGTTCAGGGCTACCAGGTATTCATCACCCAGGGCCTGCTGAACAAGCGGTCTCGCTTCCAGTTGCGCTTCAGAGCTGTTGACCCTGATCAGAGCGCTACGCTCTTCCCGGTCGACACCCTTGATGGCAATGCCGGCTTCCTCGAGGGCATCGGTTGCCCGTTCGATGGTGTCCTGTCCGATTTCGGTACCGCTACGGGCACCGGTAATCTGGACCGCGTAGTCATCGGGGAATACGTTTGGCAAGGCATAGACGAACCCGATCGCCAGTACGAACAGGATCAGTAAATTTTTCCAAAGCGGGTACTTGTTCAGCATAGGAGCCCTTTCTTGACCACCTTCGGGCCGCCACCGGGGCGGCCTCCCTGGTCAGTACGTTCAGATATCTTTCAGAGTGCCTTTTGGCAGGGCCGTGGCAACGGCAACCTTCTGGACTTTTACTTCCACGTTGTCAGCCACTTCAATCACGATGAAGTCTTCGGTCACGCGGGTAATGCGGCCGGCCATGCCGCCGGAGGTGACCACTTCATCGCCCTTGTTCAGGCCGGACATCAGCGCCTTGTGCTCTTTCGCGCGCTTGGACTGGGGGCGCCAGATCAGCAGATAGAAAATCAGGATGAAACCACCGAAGAAGATCACCTGGCCCGCAATGCCCATACCCGGTCCTGCTTCCTGGGCAAGGGCGGCGCCAGGCGTTGCGGCGGCCAGAAGGGTGGCCAACATGGCTTTTACTGCTTTCATAGGATGTCTCCGTTAACGGTTGTTCGGGAAATACGGGTGCACGACAGGCTAGTCCCCCGCCACTGGCGGTATGGGCAGGCCCCTCTTGCGGTAGAAGGATTCCACAAAGTCGGACAATGTACCTGCTTCAATAGCCCCACGCAATCCGGCCATCAGCGCCTGATAGTAATGGAGGTTGTGAATGGTGTTCAGCTGGGAGCCCAGCATTTCACCACATTTATCAAGATGATGCAGGTAGCTTCTCGAAAAGTGTGAACAGGTATAACAGTCACATTCCGCATCCAGCGGTGACGTGTCATGGCGGTTACTGGCGTTACGGATCTTGACGATACCGGTGGATGTGAACAGGTAGCCATTGCGGGCATTCCGGGTAGGCATCACACAGTCAAACATGTCAACGCCACGGCGGACCGCCTCGACAATGTCTTCTGGTCGCCCCACACCCATCAGATAGCGGGGCCTGTTCTCGGGCATCCGCACCGGCAGGTAATCCAGCACCGCCAGCATGTCCTCTTTTGGCTCACCCACCGAAAGACCACCAATGGCATAGCCATCAAAACCGATATCGGTGAGGCCATCCAGGGAACGCTGGCGCAGGTCGTTGTACATGCCCCCCTGGACAATACCGAACAGCGCCGAGGGGCTGTCTCCATGAGCGGCCTTGCTGCGGGCTGCCCAGCGCAGGGACATTTCCATGGACTCCCGGGCCTGCTTTTCGGTAGCGGGGTACGGCGTGCACTCATCGAAGATCATGACGATATCAGAGCCCAGGTCCCGCTGAACACGCATGGCGATTTCCGGGTTAAGCTCCACCGGCGAGCCGTCCACCGGTGAGCGGAAGTTCACACCCTCCTCACTGATCTTGCGCATATCACCCAGGCTGAACACCTGGAAGCCACCGGAGTCCGTCAGAATGGGCCCCTGCCATTGGGTAAAATCATGCAGGTCACCATGGGCCCTGACCACCTCGGTACCCGGGCGCAACATCAGGTGAAAGGTGTTGCCGAGGATGATCTGTGCCCCCGTGGCTTCGATATCCCGGGGCAGCATGCCCTTCACCGTGCCGTAGGTGCCTACCGGCATAAAGGCGGGGGTTTCCACCACACCCCTGGGAAAGGTCAGACGCCCCCGGCGGGCCTTGCCATCCTCACCCAGCTTTTCGAAAGACATGAAACAACGATCAGGCATCACGGACTCCTGGGCCGGCCAGCGCACCCAGGCTGGGCTCCTGGCCAGTAATGAACATGGCATCACCATAACTGAAGAAGCGATAGCGCTCGTCAACGGCTTCCCGGTAGGCAGCCATGGTGTTCTGGTAGCCGGCGAAAGCGCTCACCAGCATGATCAGGGTGGATTCGGGCAGGTGAAAATTGGTAATCATCGCGTCCACGGTCTGAAAACGGTAGCCCGGAGAAATAAAGATATCCGTCTCGCCCTGCATGGGCCGGACCACACCGCCCCGGCTGGCGGACTCCAGTGACCGCACCGACGTCGTCCCCACGGCCACCACACGGCCACCCTTTGCCCGGGTGCGGCGAATGGCCTCGACCGTAGCCTCCGGCACAGTGGCCACCTCACTGTGCATGACGTGATCCTCCACCCGGTCCACCCGTACAGGCTGGAAGGTGCCGGCTCCGACATGCAGGGTGACGAAGGCGGTTTCAATGCCCTTCTCGGCCAGGCGATCAAAGATCGGCTGGTCAAAGTGAAGGCCGGCAGTGGGGGCAGCCACGGCACCCGCCTCGCGGGCATAGACGGTCTGGTAACGTTCCCGGTCCGCGCTCTCGTCCGGGCGGTCCACATAGGGTGGCAGCGGCATGTGCCCTGCCCTTTCCAGCAACTCCAGCACCGGCTCGCCGCTGACTGTCTGCAGGCGGAACAGCGCATCATCCCGGTCCAGCATGACCAGTTGCGAGCCGTCTTCCAGGCTCACTCGCTGGCCCGGCTTCAGCGCCTTGGACGCCCTCACATGGGCCAGCACCGTATCATCCGACAGGATCCGCTCCACCAGGACCTCCAGCTTGCCGCCGGTTTCCTTGGTACCGAACAGGCGCGCCGGGATGACACGGGTATCATTGAAAACCAGCAGGTCGTCCGCTTCCAGCAGGTCGGGCAGATCCCGGAACTGGCGGTGGGCAACAGCGCCGGAAGCGCCGTCCAGAGACAGCATGCGCGACGCGCTGCGCTCAGCCATGGGATAGCGGGCGATCAGCTCGTCTGGCAGGTCAAAATGGAAATCGGAAACGTTCATCCGGGAAATGCTCGGGTGTAAGGGCCACAGGAACCGTTAGAAACGCGCGAATTATACAGGCTGACCGGGGATGGTCCAATGTAACCGCACGGCCCGGCGAGTTGGATGGAAATAGAGAATCAGGAAGATGGTAGCGGCGGGCGGACTCGAACCGCCACGGGTTTTACCCCAACGGATTTTGAATCCGTCGTGTCTACCAATTTCACCACGCCGCCACTAAAAGGGCTCCTCCGGCAGGAGGAAGCCCCGGATTATACTGAGGAACGTTTCGAAAGCAACCGCCGCGACCTCTCACAGACGATCGAACAGGGACAACTGTGAGGTCTTCGCAAAAGACTGCTGGGCCGCCTGCAGAACGAAACTCTGGAACGACAGGTTGCTGATGGCCTCGGCATAATCCACGTCCTGCAGCTGGGAGCGGATATCCTTGGCATACAGAGCGGAATTTTCCAGGAATTCGCCAGTGGATTCCAACTGGTTCATCCGCCCGCCGATTTCGGTCTGGGTGCGCAGGATGGTTTCCTGGGCATTGTCCAGGTTGCCAAGAGAGTCAGAGACCAACTGGTCATAGCTGGCCTGGGAGCTGATAAAGTTGGCTTCAAGAACCGGCGGCACTGCCGCTGAGTCAATATCGTCAAAGCGCGCACCTGAGACCTGCAAGGTACCTGCCCAGCCACCGGAGGCATCAATGCTGATCTCCTTCGACGAAGAAAGAAGCTTTACTTCGGTGCCCTCGACACGGGCTTCAATGCCCGCCAGTGCCTCGTCTGTGCTGCTGTTGATCTGGTCCGCCAGTTCCTGAGGCCCGGCACCCGCTGCAAAATTCAGCGTAACGCCGTTTATATCCAGCGAGTCACCGCCCGCACCCGCAGCAAACCCCGTAACCGTCGCGGCCTCCGGCTGTTTGCTCAGGTTGTCCAGCCCATAAATGAGCTTTTCGATCGAACTGAAAACCGACTGTTTCTCGCTGGTGTTTATGTTGAACTGGTCGCCTGCTTCGGCGCCGGTAATCTCGAACTGCATACCGTTAACACGGATGCTTTCACCACTGGTGTACGAAATGGCAGGATCACCCGCGACCGGTGGGGCAACGGCAACTCCCGTATCCCGCTCAGTGATCCTGTAACCGAGATTGCCGCCACCGAGATCCTCGATAGCAACCACCAGATCTGTGGGAGACAGATCTGACACCAGTTGTGGGTCCAGGGTCGCCCCGGTACTGATCCGTGCGGAAGCGGAATTATCCGGGTGGGACTCCGTGAAGAATGTCGGCCCGGCACTGGGTACGTTGACGAACAGCTCCTTGCCATGATCGCTGATGGCGACGTTGACGCCTTCGTCGATTTCCAGGTTGCGCTGCCCTTCGTCACCCTGATAGACCCACTTGCCATCGACACTCTTGGTGAATGCCGGCGAATCCCCCTGGAAACCGCTGAAAATGTAGGAGCCGGAGCTGTCCTGGGTGTTGGCCTGTGACGCCAGCTCTTCCAGGCGCTGTTTGAGTTCGGCGGAAATGGACCGCCGGTCGTCGGCCGACAGTGACCCGTTACCGGCCTGCACCGTCAGTTCCCGCACCCTCTGGACAATATCGATCATGCTGCCCAGGGAACTTTCTTCCTGCTGCAGCCGGTTTTCGGCCAGTCCGACATTGCGTTGGTAGGTTTCAATGCGCCCCACTTCCTGATCCAGCTTGAGGATACGGGCGGCCGCCACCGGATCGTCCGAGGGTTTGTTCACCCTCTTGCCGGTGGAGATCTGTTCCTGGGTCTGGTTCAGGTTAACGTTCAGATCCTGCAAACGACCGACGCCGCCGGAGAAGACCTGCTGTGAAGATATCCTGATCATGTCAAATTACCTCAACTGACCCGTGCTATCGGAAGGTGCCGAGCAGCGTGTTAAAGAGCTCCTGGGCGACGCCCATCACCTTGGCGGACGCGTTATAGGCTGCCTGGTACTGGATCAGGCGCCCGGCTTCCTCATCCAGGTTGACCCCGGAGACCGACTCCCGCTGATTGGTGGACTGCTGAAGCAGGGTCTTTCCGGAGTCACTGTCCAGCTGCGCCTGCCGCGTTTTCACACCCACCTCTTCCACCAGCCCGGCATAGCCCTCGGTAAAACTCTGGGAGCCTTCATTCATGGTATTTTTCGTGGCCAGCGCAGCCAGGAACTCAACGTTACGGTTGTCAGAAACACCGTTGGTGTTGTAACCGATGGAGAAGCTGTCGCCCTGCCGGGGATTGCCACTGATCTCGAACTGGAAACCACGGTAATCCGGGTCCGACGGATCCTCGGTAAACAACTTGTTGCTGGTACCGGCCTGATACGTGCCGGTCTCAAGCACGGTGCCGGCAGGGTCGCGGATCTCGTACTGGTCGTCTGCCGTGAAATAGACCTCCAGGGGCGGGCTCAGCTGACCCTTGACGGAAAACTCCGACAAGGGTGCATTGGTATTGGGGTTACGGACATCGAACATGACACCCTGGCTGATGGTGGCGTCGCCGCTGTTACCACTGTCTGCCCCCGCCCTGATCGGGCTGGCAAACGCCAGATCCTCTTCCCGCTCCACCTGCAGGGAAATGTTGGATGCCTCCAGCCGTGTGGGCTGGATCAGGAATCGGTCGCCCTTGCTGAAGCTGCCGGATTCCACCCGGATGTTAAAGCCGGGCATGTTGATCTCGGCAGGCAGGGGACTGGGCAGCTGCCCCTGACTGACCACCTTGTTGGTCTTCTGGTCAATCAACTCGTAGCCACGACCGTCTTCGCTGGTGATCTGCAGGGTGAAGGACCCGGCCGGCAGGCGGGAGGTATCCGTGATATCCACCCCTAACACACCATTCCCCGGCGGCGCGTTATTGCCGCTGGCAACCACCCGGGCCAGTTGCTTGTCACGGGCATTGATCTCACTGAAGAACAGTCCGCCCAGGTCACCCTCCAGATCCATGCCAATCTGGTGCTGATGGTTGACGGTTTCCTGCAGGGCAATGGCCACCCGGCCCAGCTTATCAAACGCGGGCATCAGGCCCTCACTCTCGAACCGGCGCAGTCCGCCGAGCTTGCCACCGGTGATCTGTTCGTCGATCACCTGGGTTCGATTGCCGTCGGTCAGGGTGAATTCCTGTCGCGACGGATCGTCCGCATTGGGGCGGATACCGAGCTGCGACGCATCGGCGCCCACCACCAGGGCCTGACCGTTGGTCAACGCGACGTTCAGCTGCCCGGCGCCGGATGACGACACCCGCACGCTGACGATTTCCGACAGCTTGCGGATCGCTTCATCCCGCTGGTCCAGCAGGTCGTTGGGCGGGTTGCCCTGGGCCAGTCCGGGGGATTCCGAGATGGCCAGGTTGAGCTCGGCAATACTCTTGAGCAGCGTATTGGCGTCCGATACGTTCTCGCTCATCTGGGTCTTGACCAGGTTGCGCTGCTGGACGAACTCCTGCTGCAGGGCCTGGAAGCGATTGACCACGCTCTGGGCCTCGCTGAGTACCAGCTGGCGCTGAGGCAGCGAACCGGGGTCTTCCGCGGCATTCTGCAGCGCCGCAAAGAAATTGTTCAATGACTGGGACAGGCCGGTATCTTCCCCTCCTAGCAGGTCATCCAGCCGGGACATCTCGCTGCGCAGGGTTTCCTGCTCGTTGTACAGGGACGTGTCTGAGCGCACCTGGTCCACCAGGAACTGGTCCGCCAGCCGCCGGATGTTGGCAATATCCACGCCCTGCCCTACATAGCCGTTGCTGGTGAACTGGCTGTTGCTGGACTCGAACTGGACTTCCTGCCGGCTGTAACCGGGGGTATTGGCGTTGGCGATGTTGTTGCCGGTGGTGTTGAGGGCATTCTGGTGCCCCAGCACCCCACTCAGGCCAATATTGATCAGACCCGCCATGGCAGTTACTCCTCAGAAACCCGGGACAGGGTCTGGAAACGGTTCAGGGCAGCCTCGAACGGCTCCCCCTCCATGATGCTGCGAATCTTGCGTCCGTATGCCGGGTCGGTTGCATAGCCGGCCTGCTGCAGGCGCTCTGCGAACACACCCGGCTGGTCAGCCACTTCCCATACATCCCGGTAACGTGGATTGTCCTGAAGGAACGCCACGTAATCCCGGAAACTTTCCCGGTAGTCGGGATAGCTGCGGAAGTCCGCCCGTTCCTGCATCTTCACCCCTTCACGGAATTCCGATGTAGCAATATTGACCGAATCGCCCTGCCAGCGGGTGTCCGCCTTGATGCCGAAGAGGTTGAAGCTGTGGCTGCCGTCGTTTCCGCGAATCATGTGCTTGCCCCACCCGGTTTCCAGGGCGGCCTGGGCAACCATCAGGCGAGGATCAATGCCGGACTCCTCCGCGGCATCCCGTGCCAGGGGCAGCAGGGTGCGGACAAAGTGTTCCGGACTCTCGAATCGTTCCGGCATTGCCGCCTGCGCGTCTGACACCGAATGTTTCGTCGTGGCTGCCGGGTCGGCCTGATCGGCCCTTTCAGCCTCGGACTGGTCGGTCATTTCCGACTCTGCCAGGGCCTTCACCTCGTCCACCTTCTCCGGCAGACGGGGCGACAACGCGGGGATACTACGATCGTAATCCGCCAGGGTCCTGCGGGCTCCGGCCAGGGCGTTGCCCTTTTCGTCCATGCCCGGAATCTGGCGGCTGAGCTGGCTAACCAGGGCTTCACTCAGCCCCAGGCCCTTGCCACGGGTCATGGAAAGACTGAGCTGGCTGTCGAACATGTCCTGATAGAACCCGGATTCCTGGCTGTTCAGGTAATTCCCCTCCGACAGCACCTCGTTGGCGGACCGCATGCTCTTGAGCATCTGTGACAGGAACATACCCTCGAACTGGCGCGCCACCTCTTCAAGCGCGGCCCTGCGATCGGTCCTGGCCTGCGTCTTGAGGGCGTTCAGCCCGCCAAATTCGGTGTAGTACTGTGCCTGCTCGATTCCGGAAGTCTGCATCGCGTCACCTATATGACAATCAGCTCGGCCCTGAGGGCGCCGGCCTGCTTGAGGGCTTCCAGCACGGCCATCACGTCACCGGGGGCCGCGCCAACCTGGTTCACCGCCTGGACGATTTCGTTCAGGGTGGTGGCCGGGCCAAACTGGAACATTCTTGCCGGGTCCTCCGTGACAGCAATCTGGGTGTTCGGTGTCACCACGGTCTGCCCACCGGTAAACGGATCCGGCTGATCCACTTCGGGGTTTTCCTGGATGGTTACCGTCAGGTTGCCATGGGTTACCGCGGCCGGGCTGACCTGAACATTCTGACCCACCACGATCGTGCCGGTACGGCTGTTGATCACCACCTTGGCGGCCTCTTCGGCCGGGTCCACTTCCAGGTTCTCGAGGATTGACAGGAAACTGACCCGCTGGGAAGGATCCCTCGGGGCCTTCACAGAAATGGACGTACCATCGTGGGCGTAGGCCATGCCCTCACCCAGATAGCCGTTGATGGTTTCCACCACCCGGCGGGCCGTAGTGAAATCGGCACGCAGCAGGTTGAGGGTGATGGTATCGCCCTCGGTGAAGGGGCTGGTCACTTCGCGCTCAATGGTAGCGCCGTTGGGAATACGGCCCACGCTGGGCACGTTGACGGTAATGCGGGAACCGTCCTGCCCCTGGGCGCCGAAACCACCCACCACCAGGCTCCCCTGGGCCATGGCGTAAACCTGGTTGTCGGCACCCTTGAGCGGCGTCATCAGCAAGGTGCCCCCCCGCAGGCTGTCGGCGTTCCCCAGGGACGACACGGTAATATCCAGCTCCTGGCCGTTCTTGGCGAAGGGAGGCAGGGTGGCGTGCACGCTGACGGCGGCCACATTGTCCGTGTTGGGGTTAACCCCTTCCGGAATGGTGATGCCAAAGCGGTTCATCATGTTGCGGTAGGTCTGGCTGGTGGCCGGGCCGGAATCGCCGGTACCATCCAGGCCCACCACCAGGCCATAGCCCACCAGCTGGTTATCACGTACGCCTTTCACCCTGGTCAGGTCTTTCAGGCGATCCGCCAGCACGGGAGCGGACACCACGGCCAGCATCAGACTGATTGCAAGAATTCTGAAAGCGCTCACAAGGGCCACCACTCACTGTTGAAGAATCGGGTCAGCCAGCCGGGCTGGTTCGCCTGATCGAAGTCACCGGTACCACCGTAGGCCAGCCGGGCATCCGCAATACGCTGGGATGACACCGTGTTGTCCGGGGAAATGTCTTCCGGACGAACCAGCCCGCTGACCCGGAGATACTCATCACCGTTGGTCAGCGACAGCCACTTCTCACCGCGGATACGCAGCACGCCATTGGGCAATACCTCGATGACCGTGACGGTGATACTGCCGGCCAGACTGTTGCTCTGGTCGGCCTCGGCCTGACCCTCAAAATCCCGCTCGGCGTTCACGCTGCCGCCCAGTCGCTCAAAGGTCCGCCCAAAGAACGACGGTGTGCCCAGCCCGATCTCGCTGTCTTTGGTGATATTGCTCTCGGCATTCTTGCTGGCGCTGGTGGACTCCTGCAGGGTAACGGTGAGGATGTCCCCCACGTTGAGCGCGGTGCTGTCCCCATAGAGGTTGTAGTTGCGCGAATTCTGGTAGATAGAGCCGGTATGGGGCGCCCTCTGTTCCATGGACTCAGCGCGCACCGGCGCGTAGGCCGGGTCATTGGGCTCCGGGCGCTCACGGGTCATGGACTGACAGCCCTGCAACAGGGCCAGCACCATGACCAGGGAGGTCGCCAGGACGCCCCTGACTGTGCTGAATGCGGGTGTGTTGTTGAGGACTGTCATGATCTGCTATTCACTAACCGTTAGCCGATATTGTTGGTGATGAACTGAAGCATCTGGTCCGAGGCGGACACCACCTTGGAGTTCATCTCATACGCCCGCTGGGTGGTGATCATGTTGACCAGTTCTTCCACCACCTCAACGTTCGACGCCTCGGTCATGCCCTGCTCGATGGAGCCAAGTCCGCCGATACCGGCTTCACCCTCCTGGGGGTCACCACTGGCGGCTGTCTCACGGAACAGGTTGTTACCCATGGCCTGCAGGCCCTGCGGGTTGATGAAGTCCACCAGGGGGATTTCCCCCAGGTTCACCGGATCCGCCTGATTCTCGACCACCGCCGAGACGGTGCCATCCTTGCCGATGGTCACGCTGGTGGCGTTCTCGGGGATGTTGATGTTCGGTTCCACCAGATAGCCGTCCGGAGTCACCATGTCGCCGTTGGAGTTGATCTGGAACTGACCATCACGGGTGTAGGAAATCTCGCCATCGGGCATCTGGATCTGGAAGAACCCGCGACCGTTGATAGCAAGGTCCAGGGGCTGCTCGGTCACCTGCAGGTTGCCCTGGGTGAATTGTTTGGTGGTGCCTACCACGCGAACACCGGTACCCAGCTGAAGGCCGGAAGGCAGCTCGGCGTTCTGGGTGTTCATGCCGCCAGGCTGACGATTGATCTGGTACAGCAGGTCCTGGAATACGGCCCTGTCGCGTTTGAAACCGGTGGTGTTCACGTTCGCCAGGTTGTTGGAGATGGTGGTCATCTTCGTGTCCTGAGCGCTGAGGCCGGTTTTACTGACCCAAAGTGCTGGATGCATGTCTGGACTCCTCTATGGCTGTCACCCGGCGGCGAATAATTGCCGCATCAGGGTACTCAGGCCGGTAATCGTGTCGTTATCAGAGGTTCTGCAACAGCCGTGCCGCTGCCTCGGAATTCTCATCGGCGCTCTGCATGACCTTCACCTGCATTTCGAACTGACGGCTCAACTGCAGGTTGGCGATCATTTCCTCGACGGCATTGACGTTGGAACTCTCCAGGTAGCCGGAGGCAACGCGGGCATTGGCATCAGGCTCTTCCGCGCCGTCGATAGCGGCGTCGGGCTTACGGCGTATAAAGCCGTCTTCGCCTTTCATCAGGTCATCAGGGTTCGGGTTAACCAGCTTGAGGCGGTCGATTTCCACCAACTGGTCCGGTGGTCCGCCCACCGGCTGGATGGAGATGGTGCCATCAGCGCCTACCTGCAGGTTCTCGTAGGGCGGCAGGGCCACAGGGCCACCGTTGCCAAGTACCGGCTCGCCGGAACTCAGGCGCAGGATCCCGTTAACATCCACCTGCATGCTGCCGGAACGGCTGAATACCTCTTCGCCCTGATCGTTCTGCACGGCCAGCCAGCCTTCGCCGTCCACCGCCACATCCAGTTTGCGACCGGTTTGCTGGAGTGACCCGGGGCTGAAGTCAGTGCCGGGTCGTTCGGTCATGGCATAGGCCCGTGTCGGGTGGTGTTCACCGAACACGGGCATGCTGCGGGCCTGGGCGAAGTCTTTCTTGAAGCCGGTGGTATTGACGTTGGCAAGGTTATTGGCATGCGCCTGCTGCGCCATCATGTTCTGCTTGGCGCCTGACATGCCGATGTAGAGGGACTTGTCCATGGGAAAACTCCTGCCGGAAATCTGACGTTTTTACGTCGTTTCCGTGGTTCTTGCAGAAGTCGTGCCAGATGGAGCGATCAGGCTCTTTTGTAGATAGATTTCTGGTTTGGGGGCAGGAGCCGGAGCATGGGAGGTCTTTTTCTCCACCGCAATTCAAGGCACGTCCTGTCCCTGCCTTGCTCCGCGCCATCCCTGGCGCTGTTACGAAAAAGACCTCCAATGCTCCGGCTCTTCGGACTGTCGTGATGCCTATAACAAGTGATGCCGCTAAAGATTATCAGGCGCGCACGAGGCTCGTAAGGTCCCGGTATGTGGGGGCCCTTTCGGAACAGCGACATGGATGTCGCGGAGCAAGGCGGGTTGCCATGGACGGCCCCTGAATTGCGGTGGAGAAAGGGCCCCCACATACCGGGGCCCTCCACCAAAGCTCTCAGACCATTCCAGTCACAACCACCTCAGGGTTACCGCAGGTTGATAATCGTCTGAGTCACCGCATCCGAGGTCTCGATGGTCTTGGCGTTTGCCTGGTAGTTCCGCTGGGCAATGATCAGGTTAACCAACTCTTGGGATAGATCCACATTGGATTCCTCCACCGAGCTGGACGCGATGCCACCCAGCGTACCGGTACCCGGTTGGCCATAGATCGGCTGGCCGGATTCGAATGTTTCCACCCAGTTGGTGTCACCAACCGGAGACAGACCATCAGTGTTGGCGAAGCTCGCCAATGCCACCTGCCCCAGGTTCTGGGACTGGCCGTTGGAGTAGCGGGCAAAGATTACCCCCTCCCCGGAGACATCCAGACCCGACAGCCGACCGGTGGTGTAGCCGTTCTGCTGTTGATCAATAACCCCGAACGACGATCCGTACTGGGTCGTGTCGTTCATATCGACCATGAAGTTAGAGGACACTGGCGGCTCGGCAATCGGCAGTTGACCACCGTTGGCGATCGGCAACGGACCATCTGCGCCATTGGGCTGACCAGAGTCGTCCTTCGGAGTCCAGTTGGAAATCAGAACCTGACCGTTCGGATCACCATCAACCGATGAGATAGAGCCATCGCTGTTGAACTCCAGCTCAAACCTGGCCCGGGTCGGGTCGCCACTCGTGAAGGGTGGGTCGCCCACGTCCTCGTCGTCTATCTGAACGTACATCGCCCAGACACTGTCACCCCCTGACACCGGCTCCTTCACGAAGTACTGGGTCATTGTGTGCGGGTTACCCAGACTGTCATAGATGGTGGAAGATGTCGCATGGTTGTAGGTACGCTGATCATCCGGGTTAAACGAGTTTCTTCGTGTCGTGGTCGGAGCTGTGGCCCCCAGGATTTCCGAGGTGGTTGTATCGGAAACATAGTCAGCCTCATCAGCCCCACCGTTCGGATCCACCCGGATCGCTATCCCTTCATCAACCGTAAGGTTGGTGATTTCCTCGGCCCCATCATAGGGGAATGCGCCGGGTTGCGGGCTGGCCGCAGTGCCGCTGGCATCTGCCACCTGAACCGAAAACGGGTTACCACGGCTGTCGATCAACCTGAGTCCGGTTGCTCCTTCGGACGTCGCATTCAGCGTGCTCAGCGGGGAAGCATTGATCGCATCCTGCAGCCAGTCCCGGGCGTCCCCCGGGCCGGCAATGCCACTCGAAGGAATAGTGAAAAGCTCCCCCATGACCAGATAGCTGTCACCCGCTGAAAACGTACTGTTATCCGGTATGGTAAGCGTGGTTCTTGCGGAAGCACTGACGCCATCCAGCTCATTCAGTTTGCCGGCAACACTTTGCGCGGATTCCCCGGCGGCGAATTCAAGGGGAACCGACCGACCATCGGGATAGGTAAACTCCACCGTTTCCCCGGTGGCTGGTACGCCGGGCGAAGGGAACGTCTGGGTCACCACCTCCAGCACGGATTCCCGGGAATCCAGGTTCAGTTGCGAGTCAAAACGGGTGGTACGCCGTGGCTCCAGGTTATCCGTATCGATCTGAAGATCGCCGCGAACCCCGCTCAGGTTGCCATCCTCATCCGCCTGGTAGCCCTGTACCCGCATGGACTGGTTGTTGGTTACAAACCCGTCCTTGTCGATACTGAACTGCCCGGCCCTGGAATACTGCACCTGGCCGTTATTGTTCAGCACGAAGAAACCGTCGCCGTCGATGGCCATGTCCAGGCCGTTCTGGGTGCCACTGATACTGCCCTGACCGAAGCTCTGTTTGACGTCCTGTACCTTCACACCGCCGCCGACCGACATGTTGCCGGAGCTCAGGAAACCACTGGAATACAGGTCGCCGAACTGGGCCTGGCTGCCCTTGAAACCCACGGTGCTGGCGTTGGCAATGTTGTTGCCGGTCACATCCAGATCAACCTGTGAGGCCCGCAGCCCGCTGAGTCCGATATTAAAAGCCATGTGTCACCTCACTCAGTTGATATGCTGTACGTCTGACAGCGGGATAGACCCCATACCTGCCAGATTCAGCGTGATACTGCCGCCCTGCCCCAGGGATACACTGTCCACATTGGCGCTCATCAGGGTCTGCAACTGCTCGGTTCCGCCGGGATAACTGCCCTGGGCGGAAACGTAGTATTTCCCGGGCGGCAACTCATTGCCGTTGCCGTCCTGTCCATCCCAGGCGAAGGCCTGCTGACCGGCCGAAGCCTGTCCCAGGTCCAGCTGCCTGACCATCTCGCCGGACGCACTCTCGATGTTGATGCGAAGCCCGCCAGTGCTGGAAGGCACGTTGACGACGCCTTTCATCTGTCCACTGTCATCAAGAATGCCGAAGTTGGCCGGCGCCATAACGCTCTTGCCCACCATGGCTGATGCCTGCAGGGCCTGGGTGGAACGGAACTCGCCCACCACGCTGTTCACCGTGGAATTCAGGCCCTGCATTTCCTCCAGCGAACTGAACTGGGCCAGGTCAGCGATGAACTCACCGTTGCCCTTGGGCTCCAGCGGGTTCTGGTTTTTCAGCTGGGCGATCATCAGTTCCATGAACTCATTCTTGCCCAGATCGTCACTGCCAGTGGCTTTGTCGTCCTGCTTGGCCCGGTACTCCGCCAGCACGTCCGTGGTTGCATTGGTGGTATTTACTATGCTCATTGGTCAAATCCCCGAACAAGAATCACTGGCCGCTTACTGCTGCCCCAGGGTCAGCACCCGCTGCATCATCGACTTGGCAGCGTTCATCACATCCACGTTCATCTGGAAGCTGCGTGATGACGACATCATGTCCGCCATTTCCTCCACCACATTCACATTCGGGTAGAACACATAACCCTCTTCGTTGGCCGCCGGGTGGTGGGGCTCGTAGCGCATCTGCAGATCTTCTTCGCTCTCGACGATACCCTCAACGGTGACGCCGCGTCCGTTGTCCTCGCCGAACGCGAAGTGGCCGCTGGCCTGGTCCGGGTTCAGCATCTGCTGCTGGATGGCGGCAAATACCGGCTTACGGGCCCGATAGGTCTCGTCGATGCTGGAGCTGGCTGTTTCCGCATTGGCAATGTTGGACGCCGTGGTATTCAGTCGCAGTTGCTGTGCGGTCATACCAGAGCCGGCAATATCAAAAATATTTCCCAGGGACATATCTGTTCTCCTCTATACCCGAAGGCCGGCTTACTCGCCCTTGATGGCCTTGCTCAGGCCGGAAAATTTGCTGTTCAGGAACTGGAAGCTGGCCTGGAAGTCCATGGCGTTGCGCATATAGCGGGTCTGCTCCTGCTGGGCATCCACGGTATTACCGTCAATGGATGGCTGGTGCGGAAGGCGATACAGCAACTCATTGGCAGAGCCCGTGCCCGAGACGTCCATATGGGACTGATGCGTGCGTTCCATGGACAGCCCCTGTGTGGATTCGGTTGCCTTGTCGAGCATGGACTGGAAATCCACGTCCCGGGCCTTGAAGCCGGGGGTGTCTGCGTTGGCCAGGTTATTTGCCAGTACTTCCGCCCGGCGGCTGCGGGCAACCAGTGCCTGCTCGTGAATACCCAGCGCGTTGTCGAAGGTGATTGCCATGTTGCCTCCAGTAACTGCATCTCCCTGCCGCCTTTGCCGGTCAGGGAACGTTTGCAAGTAACAAAGCAATCAGGATGCCAGAGTCTGAAAAAATATTTTATTCGTTGTTTTTCAGTGAGATGGAAATCCAGGAGGGTCTAAAGCTAAACGCTGCGGGGTACCTGTGAAGAGAATGCGGCAAGCCCTTTCCTTCAGCTTGCCGGAACGTTGAGAAAGCAGGATCAGCCGGGCCAGTCCTCGACGAACTCCGACACCGCCGGACGTGGCACTGCGGGTTTCGGGGTATCCACCGTGCCGGTGTAGATAAACCCGACAATGGACTCATCTGCAGACAACCCCAGCCCTTCACGGACCTGTGCACTTTCCGCCACAGCGCCGGTCCGCCACATGGCACCGTACCCTTCGGCCTGCAACGCAAGTTCCAGGTAGGCGGTAGCGGCGGCGCAGGAGTATGCCTGTTCATGGGCGGGCACCTTGGGGTGACTGACCGGTGAGGCGATGGCCACCAGCATCATGGGCGCCCGCAACGGCGACTTGCGCAGCTTCTCCCGCTGAGCGTCGGTGGCGTCTTCCGGGGCGCTGGCTTCAAATAGCTCACCCAGGCGCTCAAGCCCCGCCCCTTCAACCACCAGGTACCGCCAGGGGCGCAGTAGGGCATGGTCCGGGGCCCTGGCCGCGCAGGCCAGGGCAAGTTCCAGCACGTCCCTCGGCGGGGCCGGGGCTTTCAGCCGGGGCTCCGAGCTGCGATCAAGAATTGCCCTGATTATAGTATTCATGGTCAAACGCCGTCTCCCAATGCAGGGGGCAAAGCCTCGCGCGTTGTCCGCCTCTGGCTTTGCTGTTAATCTCAACCGTCAGATTCAGTCAGGTTTTCGGCAGGAACCGTAACCGCCGCCATAATAAATAACAAGGGAACCCCACTGGATCCCCGCTATCGTATCAGTCTTCCACAGGGACGGAGCATGTCAGGCTACGTGAGCACGTCGGATTCGGACCACAAGTCCAGCGCGGACACATCATTACCGGATACCCCCCGGGCCATCCCTCCCCTGCCCGACTTCAACGGACGTGTGCTTGGCTGCAGCGCCATTTGCGGCATTATCATCGCGGGCGTGGTCGATGACATCTTCCACCAGAACATGCTGTGGCTGCTGGCTGGCGGCGTGCTCTGGCCCCACACGGTTCTGTTCATCAGCCGCCACGTCGGCTCGGGGCGCGAACCCCGCATACGCCAGTACCTGCTGCTGGTGGAATGCATTATCGTCGGGTCGGTGATCGGCCTCACCGGGCTGACCCCGGTCCCCTCCCTTGCCATGGCATTGATGCTGATGTTCAGCTGCCTGATCGTGGGCGGGCTGTACCTCTGGTTTTACGGGGCCCTGCTACTGGCTGCAGCGGCAGGACTGGTCGTGGGCCTGATCGGGTTGACCGAGAACTTCAGCACGCCACTGCTCACCAGCCTGGTATCGCTTGCCGGCACTGGCACCTACATCTGTGTGACCGCCTATTACACTCACCAGCAGGCCCGCATCCTGCTGGCCGCCAAAGGCCAGATCCAGAAGCAGCGGGAACAGTCCATCGCCCTGTCGGACAAGCTCTCAAAGTACCTGTCGCCCCAGGTGTGGCAATCCATCTTTACCGGTGAACGGGACGTGCGGCTCGAAACACGCCGCAAGAAGCTGAGCGTGTTCTTCTCCGACATCAAGGGTTTTACCGACCTGTCCGAGGAGATGGAGCCGGAAGCGCTCACCGAACTGCTCAACAACTACTTCAACGAAATGTCGGAAGTGGCCCTGAAATACGGTGGCACCATCGACAAGTTCGTTGGCGACTCCATCATGATCTTCTTTGGCGACCCCTCGTCCCGCGGCCAGAAGGAAGACGCCCTGGCCTGCGTGTCCATGGCGGTGGACATGCGTAACCACATGAAGATCATGCGCCAGCGCTGGCGCAGCCAGGGCATCCGCACACCCCTGGAAATCCGCATGGGCATCAGTTCCGGCTTTGTCACCGTGGGCAACTTCGGCGCCGAGAACCGCATGGACTACACCATTATCGGCAAGGAAGTGAATCTGGCCAGCCGCCTGGAGCAGCTCGCCGAGCCAGGCCAGATCCTGGTCTCCTACGAAACCTTCTCGTTGATCAAGGAACGGATCATGTGCCGGGACAAGGGCGAGATTACGGTCAAGGGTTTCGGGCGTCCGGTATCCATCTACGAAGTCATCGATTTCCGCCGCGACCTGGGGCCCAACCGGAGTTTCGTGGAGCACGAACACGCCGGCTTCGCCATGTACCTGGACTCCGGGAATATCTGCGAGAACGACCGACGCGCCATCCTGGACGCGCTGGAAGAGGCCGCCGACCGGCTGCGGGAAGAGGAAACGGATCAGTAGCATCGCACCACGGGGCTGCCGGACAGGCCCCGTGGCTCACCGGTTATTGCCGCACCAGCCTCAGCCGGGGCGCCTCCCCCGGGTCGGTGCTGCGCCAGGGGTTGATATCCAGCCCACCACGGCGCGTGTACCGGGCACTGACGGTCAGGTGCTCAGGGTTGCAGGCCCGCATCAGGTCGGTGAACACCGTTTCCACACAGTGTTCATGGAAATCCTGTTTCTGACGGAACCCCACCACATACCGCAGCAAGGCTGACCGGTCGATGGCCGGCCCCGTGTAGTCCACCTGCAGCGTGCCCCAGTCCGGCTGACCGGTCACCGGGCAGTTGCTCTTGAGCAGGTGCGAGCAGAGGCTCTCGCTCACCGTGTCACCTCCGGCGGCAAGCACGTCCGGGCAATAGGCGTAGCCCACGTTCTCCACCGGCTCGTCGTCGATCAGCACAGCGCCCTCGGGGCGTCCGGCGGCCGTCATGCCCCGGTCGACACTGAACAGGGTCACCGCCACCTGGGCACCGCAGGCGCTGGAAAGGTCCCGGTGAATCGTCTCCTGCACCTGGTCATGGCACGAAAACACCTCCTGGTTGAAGGAGTTCAGGTACAGCTTCAACGACTTGGATTCGATCAGGCTGGGGGATGCCGCCGGCAACCGGAATTCGCCCCAGGCCACCTCGGGCACGCCGGATGGTCGCAGCCACGACAGCTCCCACGCCTGCCAGAGATCCTCCCCGAACCAGGGCCAGCGGCCGTCGTCCAGGGCAATCCGGCGGCGGTTGTCGTCCCGGGGCACCGGGAAAAGCAATTCGGGTGCGTAGTGCTCCGGATACTCACTGGTCTTGCCCAGGGGGGCGTGATCAAGCGCCATGACGGCTCCTCAGTGGCGAATGCCCTTGCCCCGTTGCAGCATGCGCAGGGACACCACGGACAGGATAACGATAAATACCAGGATCATACCCAGCGCGATATAGGGGTTCACATCAGACACCCCGAGAATGCCATAGCGGAAGGCATTCACCATATACAGGATCGGATTGATCATCGACACACCCTGCCAGAAGCCCGGCAGCAGATCGATGGAATAGAACACCCCGCCCAGATAGGTCAGTGGCGTCAGTACGAAGGTGGGTACGATGGAGATATCATCGAACTTGGTGGCCATCATGGCGTTGATAAAGCCGCCCAGCGCGAACAGCGCCGACGTCATGAACACCGTCAGCACCACCATCGGCAGGTTGTGAATCTGCAAACGGGTGAACGCCAGCGACAGCAGGGTGACAATCAGCCCCACGCCGAGCCCGCGAACCATACCCCCTGCTACATAGCCAGCCAGAATGGTCCAGTTCGGGGTGGGCGACACCAGCAGTTCCTCGATGCTGTGCTGGAACTTCATACTGAAGAACGACGACACCACGTTGGCATAGGAGCTGGTAATCACCGACATCATGATCAGACCCGGTACGATGAACGCCATATAATCGAAACCGCCCATAGGGCCGATCCGGGAGCCAATCAGATTGCCGAAGATCACGAAGTAGAGGGTCATGGTCACCGCGGGTGGCAGCATGGTCTGGGGCCAGATCCGGGTAAACCGGCGCACCTCGCGGATAACGATGGTCAGGAAAGCGGTGAGGATGGCACGGGGGGTCACTTGGCCACCTCCGTCTGACGGGCATTCTCTTCAACCATATGCAGGAACAGCTCTTCCAGCCGGTTGGTCTTGGTCCTCATGCTCAACACCCGGATACCCTGCTGGTCCAGCTGGGCAAAGACCCCGTTCAGGCTCTTGCCTTTCTCCACCTCCACTTCCAGTGCACCCTCGGCGTCCAGCCCGGTGACAAAGCCGTCCAGTTCCGGTGCCGTGGTCAACGTCAGGTCGGTGTCCATCACGAAGGTTTCCACATGCAGCTGGGTCAGCAGCTCCTTCTTGCTGGTATTACGGAGGATCCGGCCCTGGTCAATGATGGCGATATTCCGGCACAGGGCTTCAGCCTCTTCCAGATAGTGGGTGGTGAGGATAATGGTGGTGCCGTTGCGGTTCATCTCTTCCAGGAAGGTCCACATGGAACGGCGTAACTCGATGTCCACCCCTGCGGTGGGCTCATCCAGAATCAGCAGCCGGGGGTTGTGGACCAGCGCCCGGGCAATCATCAGGCGCCGCTTCATGCCACCAGACAGCATGCGTGCCGGCACATTCTGCTTGTCCCACAGGCCCAGCTTCTTCAGGTAGTACTCCGCCGATTCCTTCGCCTTGCGCAGGGGGATGCCGTAGTAGCCCGCCTGAGTGGTGACGATATCGAATACTTTCTCGAACTGGCTGAAATTGAACTCCTGGGGCACCACCCCCAGGTTCAGCTTGGCCCTGGCCAGGTCCGTATCAATGTCATGGCCGAATACCCTGACCGTGCCGGAGGACTTGTTCACCAGCGAGCAGACAATACCCAGGGTGGTGGACTTGCCGGCACCGTTCGGTCCCAGCAGGGCGAAAAAATCACCCTCCTGAACGCGCAGGTCAATACTCTTCAGGGCTTCAAAGCCACTGCCGTAACGTTTACGAAGCCCTTCAATTTCCAGGGCCCATACAGGGGTATCTGACTGGCTGGTCATAGCATCTTCCGGACAGCGAATGTAGGTCGCGAAAGCGCTATATCTTGAGACTCATCAGGGAAAAATCAAGGGCAGACCTGCCAGGGCGGCAGGCAAAGGGCCGTAACACGCCAGCTAACGGGGGCTCAGACGTTCACGTTTACTATCAGGCACCCACCAGCCGGCGCAGGTTCCAGCGGGATTCGGCACCGGTGACGTCATACCGGGACGGATCAAGACCATCGGTATCGTTGGGCAGACAACCCTCAACGCGCAGTGACTGATCCAGCGGACGACCTTCGTTGCAGGTGGCCAGATTCAGCATTTTCGCCAATTTCAGCGGCTGCTGGTTGCTATCGGTCATCAGCATGACCTTGGGCATCAGCCGGCGCTTCGGTGAATGGGACACCACCACGCCCCGCTGGCCATTCGTCAGTTGCACCAGGGTACCAATGGGGTAGATACCCACGGACTGGATAAACTGTTCCACAAGGTCTTCCTGGAACTCGACATTGCGCAGCTCGAACAGCTGGCTGACGGCCTGCGCCGGAGAGAGTGGCTGGTAGCCTTCCCGGGGCGCAATCAGGCCCTCATAATAGTCAACCAGGCCCGCAATCTTGGCCAGCAGCGGGATACGGTCACCCCGGACACCCGCCGGGAATCCCGAGCCGTTATGACGTTCCCGGTGGCCGCGCACCACCGCAACCACACCGCGGGGTACTCCGGCCTCCTCCAGCCGCCGGACGCCCCGCTCCACATAGGTACGAAATGCCTGGTACTGTTCGGCATCCAGCTGGTACTCGTTGAACACCAGCTCCCTGGGCAGTTCCGCCTTGCCGATATGGGCCAGCAAACAGCCAGTGGCAAGAATGGTCAGCAACTGTTCATCCAGCCCCAGGTGACGGCCCAGCACCAGCGCCCAGACCGCGGTTTTCAGGGAATGCCGGTAGGTATAGTCGTCATGGCTGCGAACCCGGGCCAGCCAAAGCAAGGCATCCGGGTTGCGTAATACGCTGGCCGTCATCTGCCGTGCGACCTTACTGACCGGGCGCAGGTCGGGCACCATGTCATTCCGCAGGCTGCCAACCACCTTGCGGACCGCATCTTCCGCCGACACCAGAAGCGAACTACTCGCCCGCAGCTCACGCTTGAGGGAGCGCCGGGTTTCGTGCCTGACCGGGTTCTTGATCTGAATGGGCGGAAGCTGAACCACTTCCCCGGGATTGGCCTTGCGGCTGGTGCGGCGGGCAAAGGTGGGGGCGCCGGACTGATCGTACTCCAGACTGTCCCGCTCCTCGGCCACGTCGACCATGACCCAGCGGCAGTGGGAAATCAGTGCACGGATATCATCCTGTGAGCGGATGTAGAAACCCTGGATGGGAAAGGGGGTGCGATGCCACGGCTTATCAAGGTCAGACACGAACATGCCGACCTCAAGGTCCTGCGTATAGACCTTTCTCCGGGATACTCCCACTTTCCACCCCTGTGCTGGACGCTCTCTGACAACATCCATTGTCGTCACCTCCTTGCCAATAATCCATTACAAATGGATGTAGAAGAGTAACCGGAATGCCACATTCGGTTACGTATATTGTCGTTCTGCAACACAACGTAATACTGTGACAAAAATCACATACTGTCCAGTAAATTGTCAGGTTGACTAAAAAACCGGCGATATCACAATCATTCGTCAGCAAATTGCAGGCCAAACCCGTCCACGCTCTTGCGCACCACCACCATGGTCAGCTCCGGAGCAGGCACCGGCAACCCCTGAACCTGAATGATCACCACATCGCCGATCTCCGGAACGAAACTGCCGTCTTCCACCACCACGAAAACACCACCATCGGAAATATCCCGGGTGGAGAAGAGGCCCTCGCCGAGGTCATTGTGTACCACCCTGACCTTCGCATTCAGGGCGGTTCTTATGTGTTCACGTCTGTCCGTCTGCATCCTGTTTCCTGTTTGATCTCGATCAGCCGTCAGGCTCGACTTATCTCGTATAGTCTGCAAGCTAACCAGAAAACACCCCAAAAAACAGGCTCAGTGAGTGAAAACAGGACGTTCGCCCTGCTTTTTTTACAGACATTGACACTTTCACGCCCGCGAACGAGAATACATACGCTTCTCACTTTACACATCAGGCTCACTCAACACATCCGGAGTAATCATGAAACGACGTCTAGCCGCACTTGCAACTGCCTGCACCGTTGCCCTCACCCCTATGGCCGCTGCCGCCAGCGGAGAAGTGAACATCTACTCCTATCGCCAGGAATTCCTGCTCAAGCCCTTGCTTGACGCGTTCACCGAGGAAACCGGCATCGAGACCAATGTGGTTTTCGCCAAGAAAGGCATGGCGGAGCGCCTGGAACGTGAAGGCCGCAACAGCCCGGCCGACGTCGTGATGACCGTCGACATTTCCCGCCTCTCCGAGCTGGTGGAGCGTGACCTGACCGCACCGGTGGACAACGACACCCTGGAAGAGAACATTCCCGAGAACCTGCGCCATCCCGATGGCAAGTGGTTCGCACTGACCACCCGGGGCCGGATGATTTTCACCTCCCTGGACCGTGTCGAGGAAGGCGAGATCACCACCTACGAGGAACTGGCCGATCCGGAATGGGAAGGCCGCATCTGTACCCGCAGCGGCAAGCATCCCTATAACATTGCGCTGTTCTCCTCCATGATCGCCCACCACGGTGAGGAAAAGGCAGAAGAATGGCTGCAGGGCCTCAAGAACAACCTGGCCCGCAAGCCCCAGGGTGGCGACCGTGACCAGATCCGCGCCGTTACCGAAGGCGTTTGCGACGTGGCCATCGGCAACAGCTACTACTATGGCGTGATGCTGCAGGATGAAGAGCAGCGCCCGATTGCCGAACAGGTACGCATCGTATTTCCGAACGACGAAGGCCGGGGCAGCCACGTCAACATCAGTGGCATCGCGCTGACCACCAGTGCGCCTAACCGGGACAATGCCATCAAGCTGATGGAATTCCTGTCCGGCGACGAGGCCCAGCAGATCTACGCCGAGGCCAACTCGGAATTCCCGGCCAACCCGGAGGTTTCCCCGACCGGTATCGTAGCGGAATGGGGTGAACTGAACGCCGACACCCTGTCCCTGCAGACGATCGCAGACAACGCCGATGAGGCCGTACGCATGGTTGACCGGGTCGATTACGACAACTGATCCACCGGGCCACCAACCGATGCCGGAGCCTCTTCACGGAGCTCCGGCATCGTTCGTTCTGGCCACCGTCAATCAGTCGCGTATTGAAGCGGATACAACCGCTGGTTACACTCCCGCCCTTTCCCACTGAACAGGATTGCCATGAACCAGGCGGACGTCGTTGAGCACCCGGTTACTCCATCCCCACTGACGCCGCGACGCACCTCCAGCCGCTGGCTGGTTTCCGCTATTGCCATTACTGCCATTGTGGCGCTGCCGGTATTGTCGGTGGCGTGGCTGGCCCTGTTCCCGGATGAAAACATCTGGCCGCACCTGATCAGTACCACCCTGCCCCGCTATATCGGTACCACACTGATCCTGATGCTGGGGGTGTCGGTTCTGACCCTGGCCATCGGACTGTCCACCGCATGGGCCGTCACCATGTGCGAATTTCCCGGGCGCCGGATGTTCCAGTGGGCACTGCTGCTGCCTTTTGCCGTGCCCGCTTACGTCATCGCCTACGTCTACACGGATCTGCTGCAGTACGCGGGGCCGGTACAGGGTGCCCTGCGCGACTTTTTTGGCTGGCAGAGCAGCCGGGACTACTGGTTTCCGGAGATCCGCAGCCTCTGGGGCGCCACCCTGATGCTGGGGCTGGTGCTTTATCCCTACGTCTATTTGCTGGCCCGGGCCGCATTCCTGGAGCAGTCGCCCTCTCTATTCTCCGTCAGCCGCAGCCTGGGGCATTCCGCCCTGAGCACGTTCTTCCGGGTGGTATTACCCATCGCCCGCCCGGCGATTGCCGTGGGCCTGTCCCTGGTGCTGATGGAGACGCTCAACGATTTCGGCACCGTGGACTTCTTTGCCGTGCAAACACTCACGGCCGGCCTGTTCGACACCTGGATGAACCTGGGCAACCTTGGTGGCGCGGCACAGATCGCCATGGTCATGCTCACGTTCGTGGTGATCCTGGTGACCCTGGAGCGTTATTCCCGCCGTCGCCAGCAGCAATACGCCGCCCGCGACAACCGCTCGCCCATCCATCGCTTCACCATGAGCCGCCCCCGTCAGTGGATCTGCGTGGTCACCTGCGCCACCCCCATCGTGTTCGGCTTTATAGTGCCCGCCCTGGTACTGGCTCGCTACGCGGTGATCTATTTCGACCAGAGCTGGTCTGCGGGCTTTCTGGAGAACACCTTCAACAGCCTGTTCCTGTCCACCGCCGCCGCGTTCGCCACCCTGATTATCGGCCTGACCCTGGCCTACAGCCGCCGCCTTCACGACACCAAACCCATGCAGGTCATGATGCGCCTGTCGAGCCTGGGCTACGCCATGCCCGGGGCGGTGCTGGCGGTGGGCGTGATCGTGCCCATGGCGGCATTCGATAACCAGGTCGACGCCTGGATGCGGGAGTGGTTCGGGTTCAGTACCGGTCTGCTGCTCAGCGGGACCACCTTCGCCCTGATATTCGCCTACACGGTACGGTTCCTGGCGGTATCCGCCGGCAGTCTGGAAAGCGGGCTTCAGAAAATAACGCCCAGCATGGACATGGCCGCGCGCTCTCTGGGCAAGAGCACCACCGCCACCCTGCTGCAGGTTCACCTGCCCATGCTGCGGGGCACCATGCTGACGGCGGCGCTGGTGGTGTTCGTCGACTGTATGAAGGAGCTGCCGGCCACCCTGATCCTGCGGCCGTTCAACTTCGACACCCTGGCCACCCACGTCTACCAGTACGCCTCCGACGAACTGCTTGGTATCAGCGCCCTGCCCGCGCTGATCATCGTGTTGGCGGGTATTGTGCCGATCATACTGATGAGCCGCTCGATCGGCGCGGCCCGGGCCTACAGCCAGCAGTAGGTCAGCGAATTGACCAAACGGGACGCTGGTTAACGGCTCACCACCACGAAACGCCCTTCAAAGAAGGCCGCTGCCGGCTGTTCCGTTTCAAGCCCGGGCGTACCGCAGTAAAGCCCGGATTTCAGGGCCACCCGGGCGCGCCCGCGGCGCCGCAACGTGATCAGGAAACGGTCCCAGTCCTCTGGCTCAGGCAACCGGCAGACGGCAAAAAAGTCACCATCCACCGGCTGACCGTAGTCCATACTGCCGCTCTGGATCACCACCGTGCCCTCCACCCCGGCGTCTTCCACCGCCAGCTCGATCAGGCCCCACGCTGCCAGAACCGCCACCGAGTAAATAGCCCCGCCAAAACCGGTGCCCTGGTGGTTACTGTTGGGTTGCAGCGGGGCCCGCACCAGCAATTGCCGGCCGTCGTAATGAAGCAGCTCCGCTCCCATGGCATGGGTCAGGGGAATAACATCGTGGATGCGTTGCTGAAAATCGTCCAGGCGGCTCATGTCAGTATCCCTCAGAAACACGAAAACCGGCCATGGCAGGCCGGTTTCCGGGCATTGGAACAATCACCGGCCGTCGATAGCCGGCGGCCGGAGCATCCGGGCTACTCCCAGATTATGGTCTTCTCCTGAGCATACCAGTCGTCTACGTTCTTGCGGTAGGCGTCTTCCACCACGTTGCGCTTAAGCTTCATGGTGGGCGTCAGGAAGTTGTTCTCGATGGTCCAGGGCTCGTTTACCACCACCATGAACCTCAGGTGCTCATGAGGGTCCAGGGTCTGGTTGACGTCCTTGAGCAACTCCACAAAGTCCTTTTCCAGTTCCTTGCGGAATTCCGGGTCATCCCGCTTCTCCTGGGCCGACTCGGAAAGCATGACCAGGCAGAATGGCGACACCTGGTTCTCGCCGGACACACACACTGCTTCGATATGGTCATCCCGCATCAGTTTGTTTTCGATCGGGGCCGGGGCGACGTATTTGCCCTTGCTGGTCTTGAAGATCTCCTTCATGCGTCCGGTAAGCTTGAGCCGGCCCAGTTCGTCGATCTCGCCCACGTCGCCGGTACGCAGGAAGCTATCCTCGGTGAAGGCCTCTTTGGTTCGCTCCGGGTCCTTGTAGTAGCCCATCATGGTGGCCGGGCTCTTGACCAGCACCTCGCCCCCATCGCCAATCTTGCATTCCACGCCGGGCAGCGCCTCGCCCACGTAACCCGTGCGGGCCCGACCCGGCTGGGTGGTGTGGGAGTAGGCGATGTTCTCGGACATGCCATAGCCTTCCAGCAGCTCCAGCCCCAGATTGCGGTACCACTCCAGGAGATCGTGGGACAGGGGCGCGGAACCGGAACCGGCATAACGCACGTGCTGCAGACCCAGGTTGGTGAGCACCTTCTTCTTGATAAGGCGGTTGAGCAGCGGAATCTTCAGCAGCTTGTCCAGTTTTTCCTTGGGCATCTTCTCGAACACACCGTGCTGGAACTTGGTCCAGATCCGCGGCACGGCAATGAACAGGGTCGGCTCACAACGCTGCAGATCCTCCACAAAGCTATCCAGGGTATTGGCGAAATACAGCTGGAAGCCCCGGTTCATGGAGGTCAGTTCGCCCACGTAGCGCTCGAACACATGAGCCAGCGGCAGGTAGGACAGGTAACGGTCCTCGCTGGTAACCTCGAGACGGTCGGCGGCGCCCGTGGCGGCATAGGCCAGGTTGGCGAAACTGAGCATCACCCCCTTCGGGCGGCCGGTACTGCCGGAGGTATAGACGATGGTGGCCAACTCGTCCGGATCCCGCTCGGTGTTCTCCTCCATGGGCGGGTTTTCCGCGACGATATCGTCCCAGGTCTTGAAGTTGGTGGACGGGCTCAGCGGGTAGGTAATGCAGTGCACGGAATCCGGCACCCCGGGTTTCATGGTTTCCCAGTCGTCCAGCTTGCCCACGAACATGACCGGAATCTCGGCGTGTTCAATAATATAGCTGACGGTATCCGCATTCAGGGTCGGGTACAGTGGCACCGAGATATGGCCGGCCATCCAGATCGCCCAATCGGACATGATCCAGTGGGCACAGTTCTTGGAGACGATGCCAATGCGGCTTTTCTCCGGCAGATCAAGGGACTTCAGATAGGTGGCCATACGACGGGCCTCACCCACTGCCCTGCGCCAGGTGTATTCCGTAACCTGGCCATTGCTCAGGGGCTGGGTCATGTAGACCTGCTCCGCGCGGGCCGTTTCCCAATGGTAAATCATGTCCAGTGGTAGTTTTTGTTGTGTACTCATGCGTCTTCCCTAAGACCTCTGGCTGAGAGGCGACCTCATGGGGCCGCGCCTGTTTGTTGTTATCGTTGAGATTTCCGAACCTGACTGCCGGATTAACTGAAGACTATTGCATCATGGCCACGACCGTCAAAATATGTTGCACTTCAGATCTGGGCAACCCTGGCCAACCGGCACCCTGAGCTTACCCCAAAGCCGCCATAAGGGATAACCCGGGGTACCTGGCTCTGCGCAAAACGGGCAACCGTGTGATAAACTCCCGCATCATTTTTCAGCGGGTTCGGCGACGCCGGGCCTGACCAGTCTCACTATACTTTCCGGAGAAACGGCTAATGGCCAAGACATTTCTGCGCATTCTGGCAACCGCCCTGCTGATAACCGGTTTCGGCCTGGCCCAGGCAGAGCAAGGCAAGACCGTCGCCATCACCCAGATTGTAGAGCACCCCGCGCTGGATGCCGTGCACCAGGGTGTAAAGGATGAACTGGCCGCACAGGGGTATGAAGAAGGCACCAACCTGACCCTGATGCACGAGAGCGCCCAGGGCAATTCCGCCATCGCCGCACAGATTGCCCGCAAGTTTGCCGGTGAACAGCCGGATGTCGTCGTCGCCATTGCCACCCCGTCGGCCCAGACCATGGCAGCAGCCACCCGTAACCTGCCGGTGGTGTTCTCCGCGGTTACCGACCCTGTGGGCGCCAAGCTGGTGGAAAGCCTGGATGCCCCGGGCGGCAACATTACCGGCGTCAGCGACATGCTGCCTCTGGAACGCCACCTGGACATGCTGTTGCGGGTAGTCCCCGATGCCAAGCGCATTGGCACCGTCTACAATCCCGGCGAAGCCAACGCCGTTGCGCTGGTCGAACTGCTGGAGGAGACCCTGGAAAAACGCGGCCTGACCCTGGAAAAAGCCGCCGCCACGAAGACGTCGGAAGTGCTGGGCGCAGCCCGCTCCCTGTCCGGCAAGGTAGACGCTATCTACCTGACCACCGACAACACGGTGATCAGTGCCGCCGAAGCCGTCATCTCCGTGGGTGAGCGCGCCGGTATCCCGGTATTTGCCGCCGATACCGCCACCGTCGAGCGCGGCGCTGTTGCCGCCATGGGCTTTGACTACTATGACCTGGGCCGCCAGACCGGTGCCATGGTTGCCCGCATCCTGGAAGGCGCCAGCCCCGCCGACATGCCCGTGGAAACCGTGGATACCCTGGAACTGTTCGTAAACCCCGGCGCTGCCGAACGAATGGGCATTACCCTGGACGATGACCTGATCTCCGAAGCCGCCAAGGTGGTTGGCAGCAAGTAAATTCCCCCGCGGGCCCGGCTATCCCGCCGGGCCTGCGCCAGGCTTCAGCGAATCCTGCTCATGCTTAATGAAATCGCCTTTTTTGGTGCCCTGGAAACCGGCCTTATCTACGGCCTGGTGGCTTTCGGCATCTATATCTCCTTTCGGGTGCTGGACTTTCCGGACCTGACCGTGGACGGCAGCTTTCCCCTGGGCGCTGCGGTAGCCGCCGTACTCATCCTGGGCGGCTGGAATCCCTGGCTGGCCACCCTGATGGCCATATTCGCCGGTATGGCCGCCGGCGCCGTGACAGCGCTGCTGAACGTCAAGCTGAACATCCTCAACCTGCTGGCGTCGATCCTCACCATGATCGCGCTCTACTCCGTGAACCTGCGCATCATGGGCAGCCCCAACCTGGCGCTGCTGGGCGACACCACCGTGGTCACCTGGTGGGAAAACCAGTTCTCCCGGGAAAACTACTACATGGCACCGGTCGCCCTGTTCTTCATTGTCGCCGTGGTGGTGCTGGTGCTGTTGTGGCGTTTCATGAAGTCCGAGCTCGGCCTGTCCATGCGCGCCACCGGTGCCAACCCCCGCATGGCCCGGGCCCAGGGCATTGCCACCGGCGGCATGATCGTACTGGGCGTGGCCCTGTCCAACGGACTGGTGGGCATGGCGGGCGCCCTGTTTGCCCAGAGCCAGGGGGCGGCCGACGTCACCATGGGCGTGGGCGTGATTGTCATCGGCCTGGCGTCGCTGATTGGCGGTGAAGCCCTGGTGACGCCCCGCAGCGTATTACGGGCCCTGATCGCCTGCGTGGTGGGCGCCATTGTCTACCGCCTGGCCATCGCCTTTGCCCTCAATGCCGACGTGCTGGGCCTCAAGGCCCAGGACCTGAACCTGATCACCGCCGTGCTGGTAACCCTGGCCATTGTATTGCCTGGCTTTCGCACCAGGGTGCAGGCCCGGATGACCCGCAACAAGGCCGGGAGGAACGCCTCATGATCAGTGCAGAGAACCTCAAGCTGACCTTCGGCCAGGGCACGCCCCTGGAGAACCCGGCCCTGCGCGGCATGAGCCTGACCGTCAACCAGGGTGAATTCGTCACCGTGATCGGCAGCAACGGCGCCGGCAAGTCCACCTTCCTCAATGCCCTGGCCGGTGAAGTGATCGTCGACAGCGGCCGTATCGAAGTGGATGGCCAGGATGTCACGAAGCTGCCCACCCACAAGCGCTCCCGCCGTGTGGCCAGGGTGTTCCAGGACCCCCTGGCGGGCACCTGCGAGGGCCTGACCATCGAGGAAAACCTGGCCCTGGCCGTCAAACGGGGCCAGCGCCGATGGCTGACCAGTGCCGTCAAGAGCAGTTATATGGAACGCTTCCGCGCCGCCCTGGCCAAGCTCAACCTGGGCCTGGAAAACCGCCTGGGGGACAAGATGG
Organism: Marinobacter lacisalsi; assembly: GCF_042651045.1. NCBI lineage: Bacteria > Pseudomonadati > Pseudomonadota > Gammaproteobacteria > Pseudomonadales > Marinobacteraceae > Marinobacter > Marinobacter lacisalsi. Next base: position 7,764 of record NZ_JBHSDI010000011.1, on the reverse strand, counting down.
GCCTGCTGTCCGGCGGCCAGCGCCAGGCCGTCAGCCTGCTGATGGCCAGCCTGACACCCTCTTCCATTCTGCTGCTGGACGAGCACACCGCCGCCCTGGACCCGAAAACCGCCCGCTTCGTACTGGCACTGACCCAGGACATCATCAGCGAGCAGAAGCTCACCGCCCTGATGGTTACCCACAGCATGAAGCAGGCACTGGAGGTGGGTGACCGCACGGTGATGCTGCACCAGGGCCAGGTGGTGTTCGACATCGCCGGCAAGGAACGGGAGGGCCTGGAAGTGAAAGACCTGCTGGACCTGTTCGAGCAGCAGCGCGGACTGGAAGTGGAAGACGACAGCCTGTTGCTGGGTTAGGAAGCCGCCCGGGAAGTAACCGATGTGAGCAAGGCCCGGCCAACAATCGCGCCTTGCTTCACATCCTGAAAATATGTCGCCTGGGCGTCGATATTTCAGGAAGCCTTGTCCCGTCTGGCTTACCGGCGTTGCAACCCTGTTGCTGATAATTTTTTTGCACCAACCACCCTCTTTTAATAGCTCCTCTTTTCTTCACACAACACTATATAGTGTCTATACTCCCGATCATCCCAACTAGATATAGTGTTTGGCCAGATTCCCCAACAGGGCGACCAAACCCGCAGTGAGCGCCGCAGTGGCGGCGTTCGGACCATAAAAACACAGGTAATTCGAGGGTGGAGATGAGCGCAAAATTACAGGTAGTAACCACGGATATTCCGATGCAGGATGCCTCACTGGACATCTGGAACAGCAAGTACCAGTTGAAGACCAAGACCGGCGAACCTGTAGATGCCACCATCGATGACACCTATCAGCGGGTTGCCAAGGCCCTGTCCGAGGTGGAGCCCAAGGCCAAGCGCGGCCAGTACATGAAGGAATTCATCTGGGCCCTGCAGAATGGCGCCATCCCCGCCGGGCGCATCACCTCCAATGCGGGCGCGGAAGCGCACAAGCCGGCCACCTCCACCATCAACTGCACCGTGTCCGGCACCATCAGCGACTCCATGAACGATATTCTGGAGAAGAACCACGAAGCGGGCCTGACCCTCAAGGCCGGCTGTGGTATCGGCTATGAGTTCTCCACCCTGCGGCCCCGTGGCGCCTACGTGGCCGGCGCCGGCGCCACCACCTCCGGCCCGCTGTCGTTCATGGATATCTTCGACCGCATGTGCTTCACCGTGTCCTCCGCCGGTGGTCGCCGCGGCGCCCAGATGGCCACCTTCGACGTGCACCACCCGGACGTGATCGAGTTCATCCAGGCCAAGCGTGAAGACGCCCGCCTGCGTCAGTTCAACCTGTCGCTGCTGATCACCGAAGACTTCATTGAAGCCGTGCGCAACGGCGACGACTGGCACCTGTCGTTCCCGGTCACACAAAAGGAAGCCGAGGACGAAGGCCTGGACCTGAACGACGCCAGCCAGTTCGTCTACCGTGACTTCCCCAAGACCGAGGGCTATGTCACCAACAGCGAAGGCAAGGTGGCCTGTCGCATCTACCGGACCCTGAAGGCCCAGTTCATCTGGGACACTATCATGACGTCCACCTACGACTATGCGGAGCCCGGCTTCATCCTCATCGACAAGGTGAACCAGATGAACAACAACTGGTTCTGTGAGGAAATCCGCGCCACCAACCCCTGCGGCGAGCAGCCCCTGCCCCCCTACGGCAGCTGCCTGCTGGGCTCGGTGAACCTGACCAAGTTTGTCGAGAACCCCTTCACCGACAAGGCCAGCTTCAACTACGAGAAGTACCGCCAGGTGGTCGCCATCTTCACCCGCATGCTGGACAACGTGGTGGAAATCAACGGCCTGCCCCTTGAGCAGCAGCGCCACGAAATCATGTACAAGCGCCGCCACGGCATGGGCATCCTCGGCCTGGGCTCCACCCTCGCCATGCTGCGCATGCCCTACGGTTCTGAAGAATCCGTGCAGTTCACCGAAGACGTGGTGCGCGAGATGGCCGTGGAAGGCTGGCGCCAGTCCCTGGCCCTGGCCGAGGAAAAAGGCGTGGCCCCGATCATGGACGACGAGTTCGAGATCACCCCGAAAATGCTGGCCTGGCGCCCGGAGCTGGCCGAAGACGGCTACAAGCTGGGCGACAAGGTGAAAGGCCGCATCCTGCACGCCAAATACAGCAACTACATGAAGCGCATCGCCGACGTGGAGCCGGAGCTGGTGGAACAACTGGCCGAGAAAGGTGGCCGCTTTACCCACCACACCTCCATCGCGCCCACCGGCACCATCAGCCTGTCCCTGGCCAACAACGCCAGTAACGGCATTGAGCCGAGCTTCTCGCACCACTACGCCCGCAACATTATCCGCGAGGGGCGCAAATCCAAGGAGAAGGTCGACGTCTTCAGCTTCGAGCTGCTGGCCTACCGCCACCTGATCAACTCCGGCGCCATGCCCTTCTCCGACGACGCGGACAAGAAACTGCCGGACTACTTCACCACCNCAACGTGCCGACAGAATTCGCGTACCTGGACTTCAAGAACATCTACATGTACGCCTACGAGAAGGGCCTGAAGGGCTGCACCACCTTCCGCTTCAACCCGGAAGCCTTCCAGGGCGTACTGGTGAAAGAATCCGACCTTGAAAACACGCTGTACGAGTTCACCCTCGACGACGGCAGCAAGGTTACCTTCAAGGGCAACGAGCAGGTCGAGTACGACGGCGAGATCCACAACGCCGCCAACCTCTTCGACGCCCTCAAAGAAGGCACCTACGGCAAATATTGATCCGGGAACTGACAGGAAAACATGACCATGACTGCAAAGATTACCAACAAGATCGTCGGCTACCGGGTCAAGAAAGCAGACCCGGAGGCCCAGGCTGCGGAACAGGCGGCGAAGAACAAGCCCATCCAGATGAACGAGAACATCGAGCGGCCGGACTTCCTGCTGGGCACCACCTACAAGATCAAGCCGCCGGTGGCCGAGCACGCGATGTACATCACCATCAACGACATCCTGCTCAACGAAGGCACCGACCACGAAAGCCGGCAGCCGTACGAAGTGTTCATCAACTCCAAGTCCATGGAGCACTTCCAGTGGGTCATCGCCCTCACCCGCGTTATCTCCGCCGTGTTCCGCAAGGGTGGCGACGTCACCTTCCTGGTGGAAGAGCTGCGCTCGGTGTATGACCCCAATGGTGGCTACTTCAAGAAAGGCGGTGTGTTCATGCCGTCGCTGGTGGCTGAGATTGGCGGGGTGATTGAACGGCACCTGAAGGCTATTGGTCTCATCGAGAGTGAAGAGATGAGTGATGTGGCCAAGCGGATTCTGGCTGAGAAGCGGGCTGAGTTTGAGACGGCTCAGAAGACGCCTTCTAATGATGATTCGGTTGGGGATTATCCTGCTAATGCTACGCTTTGCCCGAAATGCAGCACCAAGGCTGTTGTTGTTATGGATGGGTGTGCTACTTGTCTTTCCTGTGGCGACTCCAAGTGTGGTTGAGGGGTTGGTAGGCAGATGAGGTAGTACGAGGAGCCCGGTTGGTTTTGCTGATCGGGCTTTTCTTTTGAGAGATGTATGGCCTAAAGTGAAGAGTTTCGTGTTTTCGGTGGGCGGTGACGCTTTTTCCGGTTATCCATCGGATATTGAACCAGTTTTGACGGTATATTCGAAATCTACCGGCGTTTTGTCGCTTTTGCTGGGATGGATGTGCCACAGAACTGAGCCGACAGGGAACGCAGATTACTGATATTAATGACTATCCTGCTTTTTCCTAAATAAACGGCTTGGTATATCGTCGTAACCGGCGTTGAATAAACTGTTAGCTTTCGCAAGGAGTAAATTTTTGTCTAAATTTGAAATTGCTTTATCAGCGACGTTATTTGGCTGGTTACTTGCTCAAGGGACTGAATACATTCGCTATACCATAAAGTTGAGATCCAAAAAGCTTGCTATTGTCGAAGAAATGCGTGAGATCAAATCTCTCCTACAAGAGGGAGCCAAATCTGCCTTGAATAGCGCTTTGTCGTATGGCAAAGAGGGGAAGATTACAGTTTCCTTAGGCTCTACACTTACAACACCAGTTTTCAACGCTTTTTATCATGAAGTCGCCCATGAGTTTGACAATTGGCAGCGCTACAATATAAGAACCTTTTACAACTGCCTCCAGCACTACAACAGCGTCATTGAATGGGTTCAAAATTTAAAGAGCAAAAGTGCTACTCACAACGAAGTTATATTTAAACTGTTTGAGGGCTATAAGCAGGCGTCGATTTGCGTGGCGTATCTTGATGGCTGTGAAGATTCAGGAGGCAAGGAGCGGATTACTGATGATTCAGCTTCACTCAAAAAATTACAAGCTGAGTTCATAGAATACTCCGACCAACTCAGTTTTAAACCAAGCTAATGTGGCGTTATTTTCTAGGAGTTTGAGTTGCTGAACTGGATTATTGATATTTTCGCCGATAAATCGGATCAAGCTCGGTTAGTTACTGTTGTGCTTTCCGCGCTAGTCGCTATTTTTGTAGTATTACTCAACCAATGGTTTAACAGCAGGAGGTCTCGGAGAGGCCTGCTGATTGAGAAAATTGAAGAGCTATTTGAAACTTCAAACGGATATATAGCTGCGTGCCGAGAATTGATTGATTCACTAGAAGAGCCGAAAACCTCTGCTCAGCATTTGCATTCAGGGCCGCAAAATCAAGATTTGCCCAAAAGCTCAGTCAATAAGCTGAATGACGCTGTCACGAAAATGGAGATGATTTGCGGCCTATATTTCACGTCGGCAAGGTTTGAACCAAAAGATTATTACATCTCAAATATGCCAGTTGTTGAGATTATGGTTAAAAATAAATTTGTAACGGACGGGCGCGCACTGGTCGCCTTTGAACAGTCCGAAGCACATGTTGTGGAGAGCCGTAAAAGCCTAGACAAGCTATGCAGAGACCTCATGGCTAAACATGGACATCGAACATAACCAAGCGACCCACGGCGACGGTCACTGCATTGCGGCTTCGCCTCCATCCCGTAACCGCTCGTGCTTAACGGCTTTATTTTCGGAGAGAACAATGAATGATATGTATCTGACTTCAGTCACTAAAAATATAGAAAAATTCCCAATGCATGACGAGGTCCAGCGGACTGGTGGTTTTGCCGTGTCCGATACACAGTTTGTGGTTAAAGAGCAGGGGTTAAATCCTGAACAGGTTACTACCCAATTAAATGAGCGGTATGGAGTTGAGATAATAGTTGAGCCGCTCTCCCAAGAGCTGATTGAAAATTTCTTTGGCACCGGGCTGCAAGCGCACATTGAGCAGTATTGGTCATAGTGAATTAACGTAACAAGCCGTAGCAGTTCGCGCTATTCGTTCGACAAATCCTGTTTCGTATACACTTCCCCTCGATATGATCCATCAGAGAATACTTCTGCGACACCAAGCTGATTATCCTCTATGGCAAAATCTACAGGAGGATCGCCATCACGAGTTCTCCACGGCCCCTCTCTCGTCGCCCAAATAATTTTGCTGCCTTTCAGTTTGCATCTAAAGTCCCACCTCGAATTGTCGGATGCTCTATAGTAATGAAGATAATACGTTGAGCCTCCATCATCTCCGTCGACATTAACTATATCTGGCGACTTACCCATTATTGTTGCTATACCAGCCTTGCAAACCTCAGCAACAGTAAAAGGCTCTAGATCAACCGGCCCACAAGCGGACAGAAATAATGCAGCAACCGGCCCATAAATCAGATTATTCTTCACGATACTGAGCCCTTAGATTTTATTGAGAAACCGATACGCAGCAATCCAGCATGCCGATCATAGCAGCCTTGGGGAACTGACCTTGTGCTACCAAAATCGAGGGCCCCATCAGAGATGGAGAATCCTAGACAAAAGGAAGCAGAAGAATTACAGCAGCAGAACGTGGACAGGCACTCGCAAAAGCCATATTAATCAATAGATTAAGCTAGGTAATCACCCCCAGAAAAGAAAACCAGAGACAGGTGCCAAGTAACCACATAAAACCACTCAGCAGCTGACCTGCCCCCAGCTCCGAGTATGACCGGCGATCACTGTGTTCCTGCTAGAATTGGTGCGCCCTTTGTGATCTAAGACCTTTCAAAGCTCCCGCCCCTGTGGTCTACTCTTGACGATTAATGGACTGGCTTCTGATAAAGGACATATCAATGCTTCGTGCAAATCAGGGGGCAACCCCCTTCTCTCTTCCGACCTCCGACAAGGCCCTCATAGACCAGTTTCTGCAGCAGGCTCAGCAATCCTCAGATAGTGAAGACTTCGCGAAACGATTCACTGACCAGCGTCACCCTGCGTGGCAGCGTTACCTGAACGGTATCTACAACCATCCGAAGACCTGGTGGATCGGGATCATTCAAGTACAGATGGTAACCGGACTTTGGGGCGAGCGGCAGAAAGCTCGAGCGATGCTTCGGCAACAGGCTCTCGGCGTCCTGATATACAAGCTGACCGATCCGAAGCATGAGGAAGAGGCATCGAGGATCAGAAGCCGTGTTGTCAGGTTTTCGCTGAAGTACCGTAAGGCTGACCTGACGGGACGGATGCATGGCGGCCTGTTCACGAATTACGCCAGCACGGGTGGAAGGATCGGTGCGGGTCGACTCAACCGTAAAGTCAAGGTGCCTGTGGCTATCACTAACTTTGTTATTGCCTCATTCGGGGGAGCAATTAAGGCGATTGCAGAGAACCATGATTCCGCCGACCAGATTCTGTTGTCTATCCTCACCGGGGAAGCCGGACCGCTACCGGATGGTTACTACTCCCTGGCTGAAAATTCACCGGAAGATGCATTGGCTCAAGAGATCATGATGGCCATGGATGAAGCATTAAATGGTGTCGATGCGCTGAACCAGATATCACCTGCTCCTGTTCCTATCAGCGAGTTTTGCGCGCAAGCGGACAACGCCAACAAGTATAAGGACCTGTGCAAGTGAAACGCCTGCGAGACACCGAATTTTTCCGGTCCCTTCCCGAGTCGATTTCTGACATTTTGTTGCAGGTGTTCATGTTTGGTGGTGCCTTATTAGCGCTAGTGGTTTCCTCCTTCGCCGGCAGCTGGTGGGTTTTTCCCGTGGTGTGGGTTGCGGTAATGGCTGTGTATTTTCTTATTGACCGTCGGCTTACTCGACGACGCCATTAGACGGGCTACTAGGGACAGCCGCACCCCTCTGGTAACCTGTTGCTATTGTATTACTAAGGGCCATGATGACTGGTTAAAACGAGGGTGGAGTTGGCAGAGGAAAGAAATCTCGATGAATAGACATCCCTTGAAAGAGATTGGAATTGAGACAGGCGCCGCTAAAGAAGAAGCCTTCTGCCTCCCGCCCGATCGTAGCGAACCAAAGCTCAATATCGCCAACCACAGCAAGCCTGATCAACACGTAGTCAGTTCAGGTGATTTTTGGCCAGTTCGCTCGAATTCAAGCCGAGGGAGGTCGCTGACAGGGTGTCAGTACGGGGGGTCCTGAAGAGGTATAGAATTAGGCCGCTCGTCGTCGCCTGCCCAGCTCGGCCCGCAGGTTCTGGGCGTAGCGGGCCTCGAACTCGCAAGCTTCCTCCAGCCATTCGTCAGGTGAGAGACCCAGGCGGGCTAGTATTGGAGGTGTTGATTCAGGGATGTAGCCACGTTTTGTGGGATGAATGATGCGGCCGGTGCGGAGTCTGTCAACGTAGTTGTCGCGTTTAAGTCATCAGCTCTTTAACAGTTCGCCGCCTTTTCCGGATTCAGAGTCACTGATTCCGGTAAGCTGAAGTTTCGG